>CAVCIX010000030.1:0-16551 GCA_963602505.1 Anaerovoracaceae bacterium
CAATCGTATTACACGGTTCTTCTTCAGTTCCAAAAGAATTCGTAGAAAAATGTAATAAATTCGGTGGTAACTTACCAGATGCACAAGGTGTTCCAGAAGATATGTTAAATTACGCTTCTAAACACGGTGTTGCTAAAATCAATATCGATACAGACTTGAGATTAGCAATGACATCTACTATCAGAGAATTCTTCATCGAACATCCTGAAAAATTCGACCCACGTGAATACATGGGACCTGGTAGAACAGCAGTTAAAGAAATGGTTATGCACAAAATGAGAGATGTATTAGGAACTGCTGGTCACGCTGATGACTAATTCATAACTCAATAAAGTTATAAACATTATCAAAAAGGTTGGAGAGAGAAATCACTTCAACCTTTTTTTTGTATTTAGGCAATAAGTCATTAAGTCGTGAAGCGGTTAAGTCTAACTATTATTGAAATGGCAGTTTTATAATAAATCGACTCATAGCCTCATAGTCTTAAAGTCTTATAGTCTTTAAAAGAAAGGTAAATATGGCAAGTAGCATTTTATTTTTTATAGTAACGGTAGCTCTTTTTGGTTTAGTTCCTGGGCCAGATATTATTTTTGTTATAACTCAGGCGGTTACTAAGGGTAAAAAAGAAGCGTTGTATGTGTCTTTGGGACTTACAACAGGTTGTATGTTTCACGCAACCTTGGCATCTTTTGGAGTTGCGTTTATTTTTCAACAATCAGCCCTAGCGTTTAACGCTCTAAAAACTTTGGGCGTAATTTACTTGTTATATTTGGCTTACAAAACTTTTATAAATGCCGACAAAGAAATTACTGCAACAGATGATAACAAAGCAAAATTGGGGTATTTTAAAGGGATTTTGATGAATATTTTGAACCCTAAAGTAATATTATTTTTCTTGGCGTTTTTACCTCAATTTGTACCGTCAAATGTTAATCATATAAGCTTGTATATGTTTATGTTGGGTGTAATCTTTATGCTTGTAACGCTTGTTGTATTTAGCCTTGTTGCTATTTTAGCGTCTATGTTAAACACTCATTTGCTTTCAAAACCAAAAACAATGGCTAGAGTTAATAAAGGTAGCGCTTTTGTGTTGGGAGGCTTGGCGATATTACTTGCAGTCGCTCGACAAAGTTAAAAAATAAAATGACCACTCACTACTCACTACTCACAATCCACTATTTACATTCATATTAAGATGTTATCAAGATATCACTAGTTCAGGCATGTTTATAATATAATATATTTAATAGTTATAAAATTAGAGGAAGAATTTTGAAAAAGTTTAATTTAACGACGTTTATATTTATTGCACTTGTAGCGGGTATTCTTGTAGGTTGGTTGTTCCCAGCTTTTGCGGTTAAAACTGCACCGCTTGCAAAAATATTCTTAAATATGATTAAAATGATTATCGCGCCATTGTTGTTCTCAACACTTGTTGTTGGTATTGCAGGACACGGGGATGTGAAAAGTCTTGGTAAAATCGGTTTAAAAACATTAATTTACTTTGAAATCGTTACTACTTTTGCATTGATTATTGGTTTGGCAATGGGTAACATTGTAAAACCAGGTGTAGGTTTAGAAAATGTTGTTGCGGCAAGTGCTCATGATATTCAAGCGGCTCAACACATGGCAACAATTAACCCTAACAACTCGTTGTCTGGCATGATTATTGGAATGTTCCCAACCTCTGTAATCAAGGCTATGGCTGACGGTAACTTGTTGCAAATCGTTATTTTCTCATTATTCTTTGCGGTTGCAATTTGCGCAGTTGGAAAATCTGCAAAACCAGTATTGGACGTTTTGAATGCAACTGCAAAAGTTATGTTTAAATTTACAGAATATGTAATGTATTTTGCGCCATTTGGTATTTTTGGTGCGGTAGCATCAGCCATTGGTATAAATGGTATAAGCGTTTTGAAAAGTTACGGAAAAGTAATTTTCTGCTTATATACGGCGCTTGCTATATTTGTATTTTTTGTATTACATTTTGTTTGCCATTTGGTTAAGGTTCCGTTCTTTAGCCTTATGTCAGCAATTAAAGACCAAATTTTGCTTGCTTTTACAACTACAAGTTCAGAAGCTGCGTTGCCTAAATCAATGGAGATTTTGGAAAAATTTGGTGTTCCAAGAAATATTGTAAGTTTTGTTATGCCAACAGGCTATACCTTCAACTTAGACGGAAGTACTTTGGGTGTTTCTGTTGCGGTATTATTCTCAACTCAATTGGTTGGTATAAATTTGAACCTTGAACAACAACTTGCAATGATGTTAGCCTTGATGTTTGCAAGTAAAGGTATTGCAGGTGTTCCAAGGGTTTCATTAATCGTACTTGCAGGTACTTTGACAACATTTAACTATCCGATTATTGGGGTTGCAATTTTATTAGGTATTGACCACATTCTTGATATGGGTAGAACTACTATTAACTTGATTGGTAACTGCGTTGCAACTGTTGTTATTGCACGTTGGGAAAATCAATTTGACGACGAAAAAATGCATAAATATATTGCTAGAGAAAAACGTCGTAAAGAACTTTTGGCTTATTTTGCATCTAAAAAGACTGCAAAAGCTGCATAATTAAATAAATTATAAATAGAGGAAGAATATAAAATGACAGAAAATCAAAAGAAAGAGTTTAAAGATACTCTTAATTTACCAAAAACTACGTTAGATATGCGTGCAAACGCAACAAAAAAAGAACCTGAAACTCAAAAGTTTTGGGAAGAACATCAAATGTATAAAAAAATGACTGAAAATAGAGATAAAGCAAACGCTTTTATCTTACACGACGGTCCTCCATATTTGAGTTCAGAAAAAATTCACGTTGGTACTGCATTAAACAAAATTTTAAAAGATATTTTAATCAAATACAAATCTCAAAGAGGTTACTATGCACCTTATGTTCCAGGATATGACGGTCACGGTTTACCTATTGAAAACAAGGTAGTTAAAAATATTGAAGGCGGACGTAATGCAGTTACTCCTGCTGAATTAAGACAAAAATGTCGTGAATACGCACACAATAGCTTAAAAGGTCAAGAAAGTGAATTCAAAAGATTAGGCGTTTTAGGCAATTGGGAACATCCTTATTTGACAATTGACGGCGAATACGAGGCTGAACAAGTTAGAGTATTTGGCGAAATGTACAAAAAAGGTTATATTGAAAAAGGCTTGAAGCCTGTTTATTGGTGTGCATCTTGCGAAACTGCACTTGCTGAGGCTGAGGTTGAATACACTGATCATACTTCAACTTCAATTTATGTAAGATTTAAGTTCGACGAAGAAAGCGTTAATACTTTAAAATCAAAATTTGATTTCTTGAATACAGACAAAGATATGTACGCAGTAATTTGGACAACAACTCCTTGGACAATTCCGTCAAACTTAGCAATCAGCGTACATCCAAGATTTGAATATACTTTCTTTGAATACAATAATGACATCTATTATGCTGCAACTGGTTTGTTGGAAAGCTTCTTGAAGGATGTTGATTGGAAAGAAGAAGATATCAAGGTTTTAGGCACTTGCAAAGGTGAAGATTTAGAAAACTTAACTCCTGTTCACCCATTGTATGAAAGAAAATCACCAATTCTTTGTGGTGAACACGTTACACTAGATGCAGGTACTGGTTCAGTTCACACGGCTCCTGGTCACGGTTTAGAAGACTACGAGGTTTGTTGCAAATACAAAATTGGCGTATATTCTCCACTTGATTCAAAAGGTGTTTGGACAGAAGAAGCTGGCGACTTAGCTGGTATTCCATATTACAAAGGAAATTCAATCGTAATTGATAAATTAAAAGATTGTGGCGCATTGCTTGCGGCTGCTGATTTACAACACAGTTACCCACATTGTTGGAGATGTAAACATCCAGTAATTTATAGAGCAACTCCTCAATGGTTCGTAAAAGTTGATAAATTCAGAGATGAAGCATTAAAAGCGATTAAGGGCGTAAAATTCATTCCTGCATCAGGCGAAGCTAGAATTTCTAACATGGTTGAAGGACGTACAGATTGGTGTATTTCTCGTCAACGTGCTTGGGGTGTTCCAATTCCAGTATTCTATTGCGAAGATTGTGGCGAGGTTATTGTTACAGATGAAACAATTGAACATGTAGCAAAAATGTTTGAAAAAGAAACCTCAGATGCGTGGGTTAAATACGACGAAAAACAACTTCTTCCAGAAGGCTTTGTTTGCCCTAAATGCGGTAAAACTCACTTCCGCAAAGAAAAAGATATTATGGACGTTTGGTTTGATTCAGGTGTTTCTTGGAGAGCAGTTGTTGAAAAACGTTCTGACGAATTAAATCACACTCCAGTTGATATGTATTTGGAAGGTTCTGACCAACACAGAGGTTGGTTCCAATCTTCATTACTAACATCTGTTGCAACTCAAGGCAAAGCACCTTACAAACAAGTGTTAACACACGGTTTCGTATTTGGTGAAGACGGTAGAAAAATGTCTAAATCTTTAGGCAACTACATCAGACCTGATGATATTATTAAAAATTACGGTGCTGATATCTTAAGACTTTGGGCAGCATCTGTTGATTACAGAAACGATATTAAAATTGGTGACAATATTGTTAAACAACTTGCTGAAATCTTTAAAAAGACTAGAAACACAGCTCGTTTCTTAATGGGTAACTTGTTTGACTTTGAACCTGAAAAGGATTATGTAGATTACAAAGACCTTAAAGATTTGGATAAATTTGCATTACACAAATTGTACCAATTAATCGAAAACGTAACAGAAGCGTTTGAAGGTTATGAATTCTACAAATACTTCCAATGCTTGCAAAACTTTGCTGCGGTTGATTTAAGCGCATTCTACTTGGATATCGTAAAAGATAGATTATATACTTCTGGTAAAAAATCGCTTTCACGTAGAGCTTGTCAAACAGTAATGTACGAAATTTTACAAGCCTTGGTTAGAATTATTATGCCAGTAATGCCTCACCAAGCAGAAGATATTTGGCAAAATGTTCCAGAAAATCAAAAGGGCGGATTGGAAAGTATCTTGCTTTCTTCTTGGCCTGAAATGAAGCCTGAATGGAATAATCCAGAGTTAGAACAAGAATTTGCAAAAATCTTGAAAACTCGTGTTATCGTAACAAAAGCAATTGAACCTTTAAGAGCAGACAAAAAGGTTGGTAGCTCTTTAGAAGTTGCAGTTTACATCAAGGATGACGCAAACAAAGATTTATTGAAATCTTGTGAAAAAGAACTTTGCAATATCTTTATTACATCTCAAGCAATCATTACAGATGAAAAACCAGCTGATGTATTGAACGAATATACAGAAGACGGTTGCACTGTTTGGGTTACAAAAGCACACGGTGAAAAATGTTGCCGTTGCTGGAAATACCGCGATTTGAACGAGGACGGTATTTGCCCAGATTGCGCTGATGCAATTAAGTAAGGCAAAATAAATGTTTAAAAAAGCTACGACAAATTTGAAATTAATAGATTACTTGCTAATCTCCTTGATATCAGTTTTTGCCGTAGTTTTTTTATATAGATTTTTGTACCCTATTTGCGGTTATGAAAATTTATCCCAGTTGATAGTTTCGGATTCAGTTTACAGAAACCATAACAAGGGTTTGGATATTGCAATATTTTTTGCGTATGTTCTAATTTTCTTTTGCTTTATTCCAATTTGGGTACAAATTAAGCAAATTTTGGCAAAAATAATCAAAAAAGATTATAATTTCAAATTGCCAGAACTTCCAAAAATGCCTTTCAGACTGGATTATGAAAAATATAAACTTCCGATTTTTGTATTTGAGGTTATAACCTCTTTTGGCTACTTTTTTCTTTATCCGTTTAATGGCATTTTGTACAAAAAGTTGATTTGCTTGATTGTAGCTTTGATAGCATTTTCGATTTTTGATGCTTATAGAAATTTGTTTGTTAAAGAGCAAAAGAGTTTTTCTATATTTGCAATTGCGCCGATTTTTTTAGTTATTTTTGGCACAAGATACGACGTTAATTTTCATTTATCTACCGACCCTCATCATTACGGCGAACGATATGTAACCTTTTATATGCACGAAGCCTTTAATATGCAGTATTACAAGGATATTATGCTTGTGCATGGTTGGGTTGATTTAATTCCTTCCTTTTTAGGGAAATTTGTTTTTAATTCAGGCTTAATTTCTGCTGAAATTCTAGGTTGGATATTGTCAAACAACTTATTTTTCTTATTTTTGTTTTTAGCTTTATTTTTAATTCTTAAAAATGTCTATTTCTCAAGCTTTTTATTACTTGGCTTGATTTTGATAAACGATACAAATCCGATTTTGCTAAAAACACCTTGTCTTTGGTCGTTTTATTATGAATGGGATTACGATATTGTTTTTGTATTAACATATCTCGTTCTTTTGAAAAAAGAGTTGTTACAAAAGCCATTTAACTGGTTATTGTTGTATGTTCCTATTGCATTTGTATTCCCTTTGCTTTGGACAACAAAAGGTTCGTTTTGGTTAATTGCTTCATTACCACTTTTAGGATATGTTTTGTACAAATTTATTAAATCAAAACCACAAATTTTAAAATGGATTTCTGTCGTTGCACTGTTTCTAACGTGCTTTTTCTTATTTAATACGACAATTTTAAATTTTTTCGCAGAAGCTAGTGATTATGTACATTCAAACCTAATTTCATTTGGGTTGAATTTCCCTTATAAAAAATATTTGCTATCTCATTTGAATTTTTGTTCTTGCTTTTTTGCACTTTTTGTAACGCCATATTTTATTGTGGAATTAATAAAAGAGTTAAAAAATAAAGACAGAAATCTTCAATATATCTTTGTTTTGGCGTTTTGTATAATCCTTGTTTTTGTAGGCTTGCCGTATTATTTAGGCAGAATAGGTGACGCTATCGGCAGACTTTCTAGAACTTCAATTCTTTATTTAAGCGTTGTTGTTCCATATTTGGTAATGCTTAAAAATTCAAAAATTTACGAATATTTAAAACGCGGTGCCGTGATTTTACTGATATTTATGGTCGTTTGTTCTTATTTGAAGATTTGGAAATTGACAACTCCGCTAAAAATGGAGAATGTTGATAAAAGATATGAAGACGCGTATTTGAACAAAACAGTCAAAGAGGTCGTAAATAAGTATTCAAGACGAGTTGACGATTTTTATGTGCTATTAAATAATAGTGTTTATTACGTCTATACAAATAAGAAAATCCCAGTAAAATTCGTTAATTACTACAATATCGTTGACCAAAATCTTGATAAAAAGGTCTTGGCACAACTAAAAGACGCAGATGTGTCTTTGATTTTGTTAAAAAGCTCTGACAGCGATATTGTTCACGACAAAGTTTTGCCGTCGTTGAGAAACAATGCGACTTATAGGTGGATGTTGTTGAGTAAAAAATTTAGATATTTCGAAGAAAATAATTGTGTGTTTTTAGTAAAAAGTGAAAATTCAAGCAATGAAATTTCGTTAGAAAATCAGTATAAACTAGATAAGATTTTGGCAAAAAATGATTTGGAATTTTTACCTCAAGCATGGGGTGATTCCTTAAAATCCTTGCCAATAGAGGAAACCTCGGTTGAATTTAAACTAATTAAATTGCAACAAGGGTATGTGGTGGCATTTGAAAATCCAATAAAAGGTTCAGATGTTGATTTGATGTACCTAAAAACCAATAATGAACACCTTTTGAAAGAGTTTCACGTTGAAATTTCGAACCGAGAAAAATCAATACTAAATTTTGCGTCAAACTCGCAAAATGCACTATTCCCATTGGATAACTTCCCGTCTTGGTTGTTAAATGATAAAGTCGAAAAGATTTACATAAAAACGGATAATGATACAGAGATAAAAGAGGTTAAATTCTATAAAAGAAAATAATTAAAACGGGGCGGTTGCAAAGCAACCGCCCAGTTTGTTATTTAACTTATTACATATTAATCGGATTAAATGGACTCAATGGATTATGTGGATTTCTCCAATCGTTCCAATCATCATTGTTACCTTGTGAGCTAGGTTCTGTTGAAGAATTAGAAGATGAAGATTTACTTGGTGTTGGATAATAAGGTCCAGCTTCTACTGTAGATTCACTAACCTTTTGTCCTCCTTCTTTGAAAATAGCTTTATGTGAGCCATCGTGATTTTCAATTTTGTATGTTGAATTTTTTCCTCTTTCAAGATTTATTCTATATTCCTTGTATTGTTGAGGCATTTTCATTTCAGGTTTTTCAAATTCTAAAACTGCTCTTAATATATTTTGTTGCTCAGCTTTAGGGTCTTTTGTTGTTTTTGAAAACTCGTGAACTTCGCTCATACCCTTGATTGTCAAGTTGGTCTTGGCAAATACTTTTACTGTGTTAACGTCAAGTTCACCAGCTTTTAGATATTTTTTTATTTCTTTTTGGTCGTCTTTATCAAAACGTTGATGACCAAATTCGTTTTTTATTGCTTTAATTTCGTCCATTTCTTTGGCAACTGAAGATTTAAAAATGTCAGGTAACCAATTAAACTCTTGCTTTTGTAATTGAGGAGTTTGTTTTGTCATAGGGCTATTAATTGGACGTAATGCCTGTGTTGAATTTCTTTGGTTGATATTTTGTGTTGTAATTCTTGGAGTAATCGCTTGAATTGGCATAAAAATTCCTTCCTTTGAATTTATTAAATAACATAAATATAAAAATTGCCATTTGTTTGAATTTATCTTTACATTTATTATTAAAATTTGCGCAAAAAAAAGAGGGCGCCTGTAAAACCCTCTTGTACTTGAATTTACTCTAAAATCGTCTCTGTCTGTATTTAAACTTAAATGAAATTTTGCCACGGCAAACAAGACAATAGATATTGTCTGTTTGCCGTATTTTTCTGCAACTAACTCTACGCCTGCGGTAATCAACCAGTAAATAACTGGTTATTAACCGTTAAACTATGAAGCAACAAGTCTGATTGCTTCTTGTAGCAATTCTTTTTGTGAAGAAATCAATTTGTTTGCAAGCTCCATTTGAACTTTTGCTTGTTGGTAGTTTGCGATGTTATCTTTGAACCCTACGTTTGAAAGTTCTAACAAGCCTGAACGGATTTCACCACGTCCTAAAACTGGTCTGCCTGATTCTTCTGTTTCAATAAATTGACCGTCTTTAATTTCGTACAAGCCGTTTTTATTGTGGAAACTCATTGTCGAAATCTTGTACAATGGAACTTTCTTTTTACCACCGTCGGCTTTACCATAGATTGTACCGTCGTTTTTGATTTCGTAATCGTCATATTTTCCTAAATATTTACCGTTGTTTGGGTCAATCCACAATTTAATGCTTGTTGTTGGAACGTCTAACGCGCCACCTTTTGTGATTGTTTCTTCATAAAGGTCAGCACTCAAAGATTTAGTACCAGCCATAATTTCACCCTTGTCGTTTAGGATGTAACCTTGTACTGTGTAACCGTCTTTGTTTTTGTAAACACCTTCTGAGTCAAAATCAAATTCACCGTGTCTTGTGTAAATGATTTTGCCTTCGTTTGTACGTGTTACAAAGAAGCCTTCACCTTCTAAGAAAAGGTTTGCGTTTGCAGTACCTGGAGTAGATTTACCTTGTCCAAAGTTTTTATCACAAGTATCAAGAACGGCACCGCCCAAGAAAGTTTTAAAGGTAACTTTGTTTTCTTTAAACCCTGGAGTGTACATGTTTGTCATGTTTGTAGTTAGGGCATTCATCCATTCTGTTGTGCATTTTTGCGTATTAAGCGCCGTTACAAATGAATCATTCATAGCCGTTCTCCTTCTTATTATCTCTGTTATTACGTTTTTCTTCCTCGTTTTCTTTCTTGTGTTGACGGTAAGACAAGTTTTCGTAAGATAAACCTTCGTCGTCAAATTGTTGTTTTAAAAGCGGAATATTTGCTTTTAAATATTGTTCTACTGCTTTGTCCCCTGGTAGGAATTCCGCAGAAATTTGTCCGTCTTTGTTTACTTTCAAGATTACTGATAAATCTTTGTCAAAATCAACACGGAAAGCTTTGTTATTTTCTCTAGATTCTTTTAATGCGTTTAATAAAGTTTTTGAAACTTCTGCTGAGTGTGTTTCTTCAATATCTTTAAGTGTCATGTTGTTTGATGAATCAACTGTTTTTGCGTCAGTTGTTTGTTGATTGTTTTCAATCAAATTATTGAAGAAGTTTGCGTCTGCTTCTGTCATTTTGATTGATTTTTGAGCCTTCTTTTCAGCTGAAGCACTTGCGCTTGCAGATTTTGTTTTGCTTGTTTTTGAAGTTGTTTCAGTTGATAGGTTTGCGTCAATAAATTTAACGATGTCGTTAGTTCTGTTGTTGTTTGTGATTGAGTTGCTAACCTCTAAAACTGGTTTAATTGGCTCAATTACAATAACTTCCATGTCCTTCATGTCTTTAGCTTTTGGATTTACTGCTTGAACTGGGTCTGCGTCAGCAATGTCAATTACTGATTTATCTACTTTGTCAGCCTTTGCAACTGGAAGAATACCTTCTTTAGCGTCTTTTGTTGGAGTAATATTGCTCTTGCCAGTTATTGGTGCAGGCTTTTCAAGATTTAAACCTTTTTCAACAGATTTTTCTAAACCTTTTGCAGGTTCAAATTTATCCGCAATTTTAGTAACGTTTTCAAAAATTTCATTTTTTGTATCAATTTCGACATTGTTTTTGATATTTTTGTCAATTTCTGCTAAATTTGATACATTTTTGTCAAATTTTACATTGTTTTCGATATTTTTATCGATTTCAACTGTTTTTTTAGTGTTTTCGTAAATCGCTGAAGTTTTTGAATTTTGAATATTTTCTTCAATCATTTCGACTGGTTTGTTAGAAATATCAGTTTTTGCATTTTTTACAAATTGTGGAGAATTTTCTTCTCTGTTTTCGAAATTTTGTTCGCGATTTTGGTTAAAATCTGGTTGTTTGTAATCAACTAGAGCTTTGTCTTTGTTTTCTACTTCAATTTCTTTGTCAGATTTTTGGCTAACAGAGGCTTGAGCAGTTTTTAGCTCGTTTTTACTGTCTTTTACTTTTGAAGTTTTTTCGTTCATTAAAACACATTCGTTAACAAGTTCTTTTTCAGCTTTTTTAAGTTGATGTGTGTTTTTTGCGTTAGTGTTCAAGGTTTTTGCAAAAGAATTTTCTTGAGTTGAAACAAATTCAAAATCTCTCAATTCAGTTTTGTTTTGAGTTGTAGCTTCTTTTGTATTTGTAGCAGTTGCAGTTTTTTGAGCAACTTCTGTACCCTTGTTATCTAATTCGGGCAAAGAAATCATTTCATCAATAAACGATTTGCCGTCAGCAGTTTTTGTCGGAGTTTGTACTGTTGTTGATGAAGTTGTTTGTTGGGTATTTTGTAATTTAGTTGCTTTAATATCCATTTTCTTCGTCCTCTAATTCTTTTTGTAATTTTTCAAGAAGTTCTTGTTCTTCTCGTGTTTCTCGTGTTTGTTGGAAGTATCTTTGAACACCAAGTTCGGACATGCTTTTTTGTTCGATAGCTTTTTGTTCGGCAACGTATGCTTCCTTGCTTTTTTCCTTGTGCTTTTCAAGCACTTTTACTGCTTGCTCTAGTTCAATAAGCTTAACCGTTTCTTGTTGAACGATTTGTTCTTTTTCTTGTCGAACTATTTCAAGCTGTTCGCCTTTTTCCCAAAGATGGTGCAGGTAGTTGTCGTACGCTTCCATCATTGTGAAATCCGCGTGTCTTTGATTTTGTTTTGTTATCGCAATTTCCTCGTTGTTTTTTTGAATATCTGCCTCAGCCATAAACAGGGCTTGCTGAGCTTTCTGAAGAACCATTAATTGCTCTTCTTTCTTACGTATTCTAAAATCAAGTACTTTTTGCAGTCTATAAACGAAAGGCATATTACACTCTCACGTTAACATTATGGGGCATAACGCTTTAAGTTTATACATCTATTTGTATGATTTATTTAATGATTTATTTTTAAAAGTCAACATTTGTGAATAGTGAGTAGTGAATTGTGAGTTGAGTTGTGTCGTTGAATGGGTGAATGGTTGAACGGCTTAAAGGTTAACCTTTCAACCATTAAGCCATTAAGCCTTTCAACTGTTAATCAATAAGTCAATAAGCGGTTAAGACGATAAGTCGATTTATATTAAAACGGCATTTTGAATATAAATGACCTAACGCCTTATAGCCTTAAAGTCTTATGTCTTATGTCTTATGTCTTGTCTTATCGGTGTTTAAATCTGCCCAACGACAACTCTATCAATGTCTGCAAGGTCTTTTTCTATCTCTATATTTTTAAATCCATTTTTAATCAAAATATTTTTGACGTCTTCGCTTTGACCCATGCCAACTTCGAACGCTAGATGTCCGTGTTCATTTAGGTATTTTGGTGCGTCTTTTGAGATTTTTTCGTAAAATTCTAATCCTTTTTCGTCGTTTGTATAAAGCGCCAAATCAGGGTCAAAAGTAACTTCTTTTTGGATTGTTGCCTTCTCGCTCATCGGTATGTATGGCGGGTTTGAAACAATTATATCAAATTTTTCGTCTTCTCTTACGTTTGAAAAAATGTCAGATTTTCTAAAAATTGCTTTGTTATTCAAATTCATTGCAGAAGCATTGTTTAAAGCTATCTGTAAAGCGTCTGACGAGATGTCTAAGCCCAACACTTGTGCAATTGTATATTTTGCAACCTCGCAGGCAATACAGCCCGTTCCTGTGCCTATATCAAGCGCTTTTTTGTAGTTGTTTTTATTTATTATTTCAATAACTTTTCTGACTAAAATTTCTGTTTCATCGCGTGGAATAAGCGTGTCTTTGCTTACTTCAAACTTGTCGCCCATAAAATATCCATAGCCAATGATTTGCTGAATAGGTGTGCGAGTTTTTGCTCTAAATTCGGCTTTCTGGCGAACAATATTTAATTTGCTTGGGTCTAACTTTTTGCCCATGACAATATCGACCGCAGTCAAATTGCAGAATTTTTCTATCAATAATTTAACTTCTGCGTTTGCTTCGTTCTCCTCAATTCCGCTAGAGGTCAATATGTTCACTATTTCTCGAATACTCATCTAAAATCTCACCTATCATGTTTTTTAAATCAAATTTTGATAAACCTTTTGTGTCTTTTTGTTCAACGCCGTGCTTTTTACAAAGTTGTTCATAGTAATAAAGTTGTTTCTTTGTTGGAGGTTCTTTTTGCATTTTAACGTCTTGCAAAAATTTTCGCTTTTGTTTTTCGAATTGTTTTTGAGCCTCAATCAAAGGTCTTTGTGACTCTTTATAATCATAATACTTGCGACAATCGTTTATGTAAAGCGAAACTTCTTCTTGAAATTTTTCTTCAAACAAGCAGTCTTGTAAAAACTCAAAATGAGGGTTGTTCATCTTGAAATAATAATCTTCGTCCTCAATAAATTTTTCAACAAGTTCAGACACACCAAAATTCGGACTTTTTTTGACTAAAGCCCGTAAGAAGTTGCATAAAGCTGATTTTTGGGGTTTGGAGAACTCCAAAAAGATTTTGCTTTTTATGTATGACATAAAATAATATTAACGCAAAATATCTTTAACAGAAAGTTTTTCACCAATTTTTGCGTGGTGGAATGCCAACATCTTTTTATAAATAGGATTTGATACGTTAGTAGCTGGTGGAGTTGTAACTTTCTCCTCAACTTTTTCAACATTTTCTGTTTTATCTAAAACTTGTAATCTAATTACTTTATTATCTGACATAATCAAAATCCTCTTTTAAATCTCTCGTACTTATATAAAGTTTGAGATTTGAAAAAAATTGCTTTTTCTTATAAAATCATCTTAACAAATGTTTACAAAAATGTAAATCGGGTATAAAATGGATTTTGAAAAAATGGTTTGAAATCATGAATTCATCATGGTTTTGGCGATTTGTAAATTTTTGTAAAAATTTTCAAAACATGGCTGAAATCATGGCAAAATCTGGCTGAAAAACCACTTTATATATTTGTATTAGTATAAAAAGGTCGAACTATGACAGCAGGTATCTCGCTAGAACAAGCTAGAATACAATTGAATATGCCAAATGCCTCTGACGCAGAGGTAATGGTTGCTGCCAAAAATGCTGGTATTGAAATCAGTGTATTTGATAACGGCGCTAATACTCCAAAATTATCTCAAACTCAATCTCAAGGCTCTTTGTTTAATACAGGTTCTTCGTTTGGAACCACTAATTTTAGTGCTGGAACAGGTTTTAAACCTCAAACTTTGGGCACAAATTCTACTTTAAACAATGGTAATATATTTAATGCAGGTTCTAAACAATTAAGCTTTAACAACCAAAGCTCAAGCTTGGCTTCATCTTATAATCCTACATTTAACCAAAATGTAGGTGGTTTAAGTGCATCTTCTGGCTTATTAAAATATAAATTTAATACAGGTTCAACACAATCATTCGGTAACAAATTTGATGTAGATTCATATTTGTTCGATTCATTTAAAAATTTCAAAAGATTTAATACTCAAAGACCAAAAATCTATGCTGAAGGTGAAAAGGTCGATATGAGCAAGGTTGTTAAGTTGGAAGTTGGTGAAGGCGGAAAACAAGTCTTCACAATGGAAGATGGTACTACTGTTGAAAAACATCTTTCAGCGGAAGCTCTTCAACGTTTCCAAAATAGTCCAATGGCAAATATCGCAAGTATTGTAAATAAAGATGGTAGAGTAATTACTTACGACAAGAGCGGAAATGTTATTGAAGATCGTGACGCTCACAAAGGCGAACGTGGTTATGTTAAAGACGGCTTCTCAATTGAAGAAGATTTAGTAAATCAATTAGGCGCAAAACGTATTCAAAAATTTAATGCAGAAAATGAAAAGCTTGCAGGTGAAATCAAAGAATTGCAAACAGAATTGGCAACTCTAACTGATGATTATATTGCAGGCGTAGCAGCTGAAAATCCAAAAGAAGCTGAAAATTTGAAACGTCGTAGAGCATCTATCGAAAATGAAATAAAAAAGAAAGAAGATAAACAAGATAAGTTAAAGACTAAATTTACTGATAGTTATATCAAAGGTGTTATTAAAGAATGTAATGGCGATATAAATAAAATTAAAGAAAAAGTTCATTCTTTAATTAAGAACTCTGGTATTGACTCTGACACTGCACAACAAATGACAGCTATCATTTCAGGTCTTAAAGATTTATCAGATGAAGACTTGAAAGATGTAATTAAGCATTATATGAGCCCAACAAGTGTTGTTGACGGTGACCAAGCTGCGGAAAATGCTGATGCAATGGCAGAAACTTCAACTCATGTTAGAGGCAAACACGGTCATCGTGTAAGAGCTGCTATCACTGATGTTGCTCGTGAAACTGGCAACGGTGATGTTGTTTCAGAAGCTTTTATTAGAGGTTCTGAAAATGCAATTGACCCTGAAACTGGTGAAGTTGATGTTGAGTTAGCTCAAGATATCAACAGAAACGCAATTGCTGCTGCAACTGACCAAAACCAAGCAGCTATTCACGTTGCAGATAATGCAGTAAATTTAGGTAATGATAGATTTACTCAAGCAACTGACGTTGTTGTAACTGAACAAATCGCTGCAAGTGGTAATGAAGAAGTTGCTCACGCAAGTGCTAAAATGCGTGCAACTATCCAAGATGAACAAATTCTTTTGGACGCAACAAAAGAACACCATGAAACATTGAGAAATGCTGGTGCTTCTGATGAAACAATCAAAATGGACTTAGAAGTTCAAGGTGAACACTTATCAGAAGTTAAAGCAGAACATCAAGTTAAAGTTGATGAAGTTAACCGTAATTATGATGTAGAAAACGCTTACAACAGATCTGTTGCTAAACATGGTCAAGATTTAAGTGTTGAAGCTCAAAAAGTTATCGTTCAAAGAACGGTTGATTCAGGCGATGAAGAAGCAATGAACAATGTTGCTGACCACGCTTATGAATATGATATGACTAACCGCGACGACATTATTAAAATGTTGAAAGAAAAAGGTTACGAAAGCACTCAAAAAGCTTTAGATGATGCAAAAAAAGAATATGAAGCTAAAATTGAAGAAGAAAAAGCTAAGGCGGAAGCTGCTGAAACGTTGAAAAAACAACAAACAGAAAGTGCTGAAAAAAATAATAAAGAAAAAGTAGAAACAAAAGCTGAAAAACAAACATCAACTTCAACTTCTACTACATCAAGCAAAGCAAAAGCTTCAGCAAGAGAATTAACTGCCGCAGTTGCATCTGGTAGCTCTGTAAATGCAGTTATTATGTCAGATAGATTTAGAAATGCTGACCCTCAAGACAGAGCAACCTTCTACAATAGTTTAAGCGTTAAAGATAAACAAATGGCTATTGGTTCAATTGTTGAAAAATCAAACGCTATCACTTTGAAGAGCTTGATGTTTAGCGGTATGAAAAAATCAATTCTTAGCTACTTGGTTTCTCATCCGTCATCAGATAACAATGCAAAATTGAAGTATCTAGAAAATTACTTAACTCCTGCGGATAAAAAAGACCTTGAAGAAATGAAAGAAAAACAACAATCAAATGTTCAAGCTCAACGCGAAGAAGTTGAAAATAGGCAACATAAACCATTTATGTTTG
>CAVCIX010000031.1:0-16498 GCA_963602505.1 Anaerovoracaceae bacterium
AATGCCTCCTTGCCAAGGAGGATGTCGCGAGTTCGAGCCTCGTCTCCCGCTCCATAAAAAAAGACTCACTTAAGTGAGTCTTTTTTTATGGTTGAGGAGACTATTGGTGAGAACTTCTTTTGAGTTCGGCGCGAACGAGCTGAGGCTGGAGAGCTTTTGTTTTTGTGATGAAATCACATAAAACAAAACTCGGAATTGCCGTTACTCGTGAGTGAGCAAGAAAGCCTCGTCAATTCCTACAAATCGTTTAACGCAAAAAAATCCAAGAGAAAAGCCTAGATATTTATAATTAATTATTATATTTTATAAAACTGATAATAATTTTCACATTTCTTAATTTACCCCTTTACAATTGAATTTTATCTGTTATAATAAGCATGTAAAAGAGATAAAAAGAAAGGAAATTAATATGAAATTTATTTGTTCTATTTGCGGATATGTTCACGAAGGTAATGAAGCTCCTGAAAAATGCCCTCAATGTGGCGCACCAGCAAGCAAATTCACTAAAGCTACTGAAGGTGAAAAAACTTACGTTACTGAACACGTTGTAGGCGTTGCTAAAGGCGTTGACGCTGAAATTTTACAAGGTTTAAGAGAAAACTTCAACGGTGAATGTACTGAAGTTGGTATGTACTTGGCAATGTCAAGAGTTGCTGAAAGAGAAGGCTACCCTGAAATCGCTGACGCATTCAAAAGATACGCTTTTGAAGAAGCTGAACACGCTGCAAAATTTGCTGAATTGTTAGGCGAAGTTGTTACTGATTCAACTAAGAAAAACGTTGAAATGAGAGCAGAAGCTGAATGCGGTGCTTGCGCAGGTAAAATGGAAATCGCTAAAAGAGCTAAAGAATTAGGCTTAGACGCTATTCACGATACTGTTCACGAAATGGCAAAAGATGAAGCTCGCCACGGCAAAGGTTTCGACGGTATTTTAAGAAGATACTTTGCATAAACAAATTATAGCCACTAAATAAAACAAAAAAGGGCGGAAGTTTTCAACTTCCGCCCTTAAATTTTATAAACTAAATTTTCAATCCGTCGATACTAATAGTTTTTTGTTTGAACGCGATTTGTTCAAAATCTTCTAAACTCATTGGTTTTGCGTACAAGAAGCCTTGTGCAATATCACAACCTGAATCAGTCAAGAATTGAGCTTGTTCAACTGTTTCAATACCTTCTGATACTGTTTTTAGCGACAAGTTTTTAGCTAATGATAAAATATGTTTGATAACAATTTTACCTCTGCCGTCAGTTGTAGAGTCGTTAATAAAGCCTCTATCCAACTTCAAGATATCGCAAGGAATTTGTCTTAACATATTCAAAGAAGAATATCCTGAGCCGAAATCGTCCATTGCAATACTAAAGCCTAGTTTTTTCAACTCATTAACGATTTCTAAGAATTTGTCAAAGTCTTCAAAACCAACAGATTCAGTAAGTTCTAATTCAAATAAACTTGGCGGAATTTGATATTTGTTTATCAATTCCTTCAAATCGTCAATAAAGAATTCGTTACTCAAGTGCAATCTTGATACGTTAACCGAAATTGGTACAGGCGTAAATCCTCTATCAATCCAGCTTTTTATTGCGATACAAGCTTGTTCCCAAATATATCTATCAACATTTAGAACAAAACCATTTTTTTCAAACAATGGAATAAAATCGTTTGGATGAATAAAGCCTTTTGTTGGGTGTTTCCATCTAACAAGTGCTTCTGAGCCAGCAACGGTAAGTGTTTTCATATCGAATTTAGGTTGCAAATACATAACGAACTGACCTGTTGCAAGCGCGTTGTGCATTTCGTCTTCGATATTTTTTTCGCTCAACAATTGTTTTCTCAAATTGTCATCATAGTATGAGATATATTTGTTAACATCGTCCGCAATTGTACGTTTTGCAAGACCTACGCGGTCACACATAATGTGAATTGGAACAGTAACGTCATTTATCAAGTAAACGCCGAACAATGGAACCAATTTTGCAGCAGCCTTATTTGAAGAGGTTTTCAAAATTGTCATTGTTTCTTCGTTGTATCTTTCAATATCTTGGTAAATTTTATCAACAATTGAGTTAATATCTTTTTCTGTATTATATTTAACAATAAATAAATATGTTGCAGCAAAAGAACGTGCCAATAAAGAATTTAACGGCAAATCAGATTTTACAATGTTATAAACATCTTTTAAAATAACGTTTGCAATATCAAAGCCATAAATTTCATTAATAACCTTAAATTTAGTTATATCCATTAAAAGCAATGCATATTTTTCATTTGGTGAAATCGTTTCAAGTATTTTTTGAGCCTCTAAAATAAATTTAGCTTTATTAGGACCTTCTGTAACTTCATCTACAAACGCAAGATGCAACATTCTTTCGTAAGAAGCTTTTTGGATTTTATCAAATCTTTTTAAAATTAAGTATAGTAAGCAGTTGATTGCCAACATTATACCTACGGCAAACAATAGAACTTCTAAAACGCTTAACGCCAAGACTTTTCCAGGAACGTAAAGAAGAACTAACCAATCAGAGAAAGAAACTGGAGCGTAAGCGCAAAGCCAAATTTGACCGTCTAAATATGTCCAAAATGCGCCTGTTTTCATTTCTTTAAATTGAGCTTGCAAGTCATCACGTTTTATTGATAGAAAATTTTGAGGTTGGTCAAAATAATTTTGGAAAACTTCAACTGACGGATGTTCAGAACGCAACACATAATCACCATTTGCTTTAACAATATGGCTATATGCAGTGTTATTGAAGGTATTGATATCCAAAATGTTTTTGAATACGTCGGCTCTAACCTGGGCAGACAAAACCGCAGACACTTTGTTTTTTACAAGAATTGGCACTGCATAAATGTTTCTATAGAATTCCCAACCTTCTCTATTATCTAAAACCCTGTCAAAACAAGTTTGACCTGATTTTGCAGATATAAAACAAGGCATTTTATACATATTTGCAGTTGAAATTTTTGGATTATCTTTAACAACTGTATAACCTTGACCTGCCAAAGTTATAAATGAAAACGAATTAAAAGAAGCTTGTCTGCCTTCTGTTTTCAATAAAAATGGACGCAAGTCGTTCGGTTTAAAATTTTTAAAATCTTCAGCAATTGAGCCTGAAATCATTTGCAAAACTTGCAAATCAGCAATAATTCTATTGTGCACGTTGTACGCCAACTGTTGCGAAACCTCTGTTGCAACTTTTTCAGAGGTTTTAATCTGAGTTGACATTATGAAAAATAGAGCAACAACCCCGACAACCGCCAATATAAATACCGACGTAATCAGCACGGTTATTACGTTATCATTTTTCTTACTACCTTGCAAAGTATCATTTAGCATAAAAACCTACAAACCTAATTTATAATAACTACATTATAATATAAAAATTATTATTGTTGCAAAATTCAATTTTCAAAAAAATAGTAACAAAATTTACAAAACAAATAAATTAATGAATAAAATAATGTCCGATATTATAAACAATAAATGAAACTAACCACGCAACAGAGCATTGGAAAAGCACTACCAAAACGGCATAGCGTTTTCCTAATTCGCGTCTTACTGTCGCAATCGCAGCAACGCAAGGTGTGTATAGCAAAGAAAATACTAAAAATACAAACGCAGTAAGCTTTGTAAATGCCAACGGCAAAGCTTCTACATCTCCACCTAAAAGGATTGTCAACGTGCTTACAACGCTTTCTTTTGCCATAAAACCAGTAATAAATGCAGTCGAAATTCTCCAATCAGCAATGCCAAGAGGTTTAAATATAGGAGTTATAAAATTACCCAAAACCGCTAGCATACTATCAGCAGAATTTGCGACCAAATTCAATCTGCTATCAAAGGTTTGCAAGAACCATATAATAATTGTTGCCCAAAAGATTATTGTAAAAGCTTTTGTAATAAAATCTTTTGCCTTTGAATAAATTAATCTATAAATATTTGTCGCACTTGGTAATCTATAATTTGGCAATTCCATTACAAATGGAACGCCTTCGCCGTCAAAGAAGAAGGTTTTCATAATTAATGCCGTAACAATTCCGACAATTATCCCGATTAAATACAATCCAACGATTACCAAAACTTGATTTTGAGCAAAAAATGCTGCCGTAAATAAAGCATAAATCGGCAATTTAGCAGAACAACTCATAAATGGAGTTAGCAAAATTGTCATTTTTCTATCGCGTTCGGAAGGTAAAGTTCTTGATGCCATAATTGCAGGAACACTACAACCAAAGCCGATTAGCATTGGAACAAAACTTCTACCCGAAAGTCCCATTTTTCTTAAGGCTTTATCCATTACAAACGCTACACGTGCCATATATCCTGTATCTTCAAGAATTGATAAGAAGAAAAATAGAATTACGATAATTGGTAAAAAGCTTAAAACGCTTCCAACACCTGCAAAAATACCGTTTATAATAAGAGAATGAACAACTTCATTCAATCCATAAGCGGTTAGAGCCAAGTCTGTTTTTGTTGTAACAAATTCAATTATAAAATTCATAACATCGGACAAAAATGAACCAACAGGTCCAAAAGTTATGTAGAAAATTACCGCCATAATACCTAAGAATGCAGGCACTGCGGTATATTTTCCAGTTAAAATTTTATCCGCCATAACTGTCATTTTGTGACTTGGTGCATCTGAAGTTTTTTGTACAAATTCATCACAAAGTCTTTCGATAAAAGAAAATCTCATATCTGCAATCGCTGATTCCCTGTCAAGACCTCTTTCTTGCTCCATTTCTTCAACGATGTGCAAAATTGTATCTTTTTCATTTTGGTCTAAATGCAAAGCCTCTTCAACCAGCTTATCACCTTCCGCTAGCTTTGTTCCAGCAAATCTTAATGGAATATGTAAAGCCTCTGCGTGGTCTTGTATTAGGTGACAAATTGAGTGAATACATCTGTGAATTGGTTCTTCATTTTTTACATTTTTATCACAAAAATCAAGCCTTCCAGGGTGTTCTTCGTATTTTGCGACGTTTATTGCGTGTTCAACAAGTTCTTGCAAACCTTGTTCTTTTGATGCAGAAATAGGAACAACAGGAACGCCTAAACGAGCTTCTAAGCCATTAATATCAATACTTCCGCCAGAAACTTCAACCTCGTCCATCATATTCAAGGCGATTACCATTGGAATATCCAGTTCAATAAGTTGCATTGTCAAAAGCAAATTACGTTCAATATTTGTCGCATCAACAATATTAATAATACCGTCAGGCTTTTCGTTTAGAATAAAATTTCTTGTTACAATTTCCTCATTGCTATAAGGTGAAAGCGAGTAAATTCCTGGAAGGTCGGTGATTGTAACCTCATTATGACGTTTGATTACACCGTCTGTTCTATCAACAGTAACCCCTGGAAAATTGCCTACGTGTTGGTTTGAACCAGTAAGTTTGTTGAAAAGTGTTGTTTTTCCGCAATTTTGATTACCTGCAAGAGCCAATCTCAACTCTTTTTTGGGAACTTTTCCGCCAAGTTTACGAGTTTCATATTTTTGAATTTCACCAATTTCTGAGTGCTCTGTTTCTTTAAAAACTTTTCTTTTTACCGTTCTACCATGCGCATCATGAATATCCCTAATCGCAATTTTTGAGGCATCACTTTTTCTAAGAGTAAGCTCATACCCCCTTAAACGCAATTCTAAAGGGTCGCCCATCGGCGCAGTTTTAATTAAAGTAACCTCGGTTTGTGGAGTTAAACCCATATCCAAAATGTGTTTTCTTAAGGCTTTATCTTCGCAATCAACTGACGAAATAATCGCATCGTGTCCAATTGGTAATTCGTCTAAAGTTTTTATTTTACTAAAATCACTCATACCTGACTCCACTTAAGTTTTTACAATATAATTTTAATCCGAAAATAATATCTGTGCTAAAAATATGAACAAGTTTAAACCTATTTTTTATAGCGTTTAGAAACGGTTTGTAAAGCCCCAACATATTCATCACGCAAGTTTTTTGGTGCAAGAATTTCGACCTTGTCTCCCCACTTGAAAACGTGCCACATGATTGACTTATCACCACTTGCTTTAAATTTTACAATAACTGAACCGTCTTCTTGTTGCTCAAACTTTTGAGTTGGGTGGAAATTATAACTCATAACATCTTCTGCAACCTCTTTGTCAAACTTAAGTTTTACGTTTAAAACATCACCAAAATATGTGCTAAAAGAGCGTTTTGAGAATTCGTCCAAATTAAAGTCTTTTCTGTCAAAATTTGTCATTGTCACTTCTAAATCTGTAAATTTATTCAATAAATATGTATAAATTTCATCACCTTTAGCTTTTTCGCGTGCAACTAGGTAGATTTTTTCACCATAAATAAGTCCAAGAGGTTCAATATAACGAGTTTTTTCGTGATAAGTACCTTTTACGACTAAACAATTTTTCATAGCTTTTCTAATTGCTACAAGAATTTCGTCATCAATGTGATATTGCAAGGTTTGACGTATAGCGTAGCCTTCTGTTTGCAAGATTAAATCAATATTGTTTTCAATAGTTTCTAAACCTTTTTTGCTTAAAGTTTTAATTTTCTCCGCTACTTTTTCTAAATTTGCCTTCATTTCTGCGTTTGTCGTACGTTTTTGGAATTGTTCAACAGACGCAATTTCTTCAGGCGTAAACCAAACCAATTCTTTTATAGAATAATCCACAAAACCCCAGTGTTTTCTAGAATCTGTCGTTTCTATCTCTTGAACATTTGGTAAAATATTCATCAAGCTATCGCGCATTCTTTCTGCCGTACGTCTTGAAACATTGTAGCGCTCCATTATATCATCTAGGGTAATTCCCAAAGGTCTAGATGACATAAAAATTGCTAACTCCATAATGTCTGAAACTCTTGAATATCTTGGTTTATCCCCACTCATAGCTTACTCCTTGAAATATTTATACGACCGTATTTGTCATTTTTACATAATCACTATAAAATATTTTTCAAAAAATAGCAAGAGAGTTTAACCTTTACACAACCTTTGAGTTGCAGAAATCCTTGTATGCGCAGTATTTGCAGGCATCTTTTTTGAATGTAGGTTCAAAATCCATACTACGAATAGAGTCAACGGCATTTTTATATTTTGTCAAAACCTCGTCAATTTCTGCCTCTGTATAGTTCATTTCAAGGTTGTTTTCGTGGTCTTCAGGGAATACAAAAACCGTTCTTGAAACCTTTCTACCAGTCGTTTTTTCATAAATATATTTATACAATGCCATTTGATTGTAGTAATTTTCTTTTTCACCTTCAGGACAAACCTCTTTTAACGTCTTTGCACTACCTGTTTTGTAGTCATACAAGGTATATGAGCCGTCTTTATTTTTGTCAACTCTATCGAATTTTCCATAAAAATTAAAACCTTTTTCTTCGTATTCAATACCTTGTTCCAAAGAATCAAATTCATCAATAGGAGTTGAAATCATAAACGAGTAGAATTTGTCTAAAGCGTTTTCGCCCCTGCCTTCAAGATTTTCTCTGTTCTGATAATTTGACAAAGGTAATTTTGCAAGTTTATCCTTAAATGCTTTTATAAACACTTCTTTTGACGGATATTCCTTATTCTTCATTGAATATTCAACAAATTTTTCGCAAGCCTCGTGAATTGCAGTACCGAAATTTGCAAAATCAGGATTACCGTCTTTCACATCAAAATCAAAGACTTTTGCATATAAATACTGCCTTGGACAACTTAAATACACATTCATAGAGCTTGGAGAAAAATATTTTACTTGGTTCAAATAACCGTTTATTAATTCCGCAAAATCTTTTTTATAGTCGTAATCACATATTTCAAGTGTCTTTTTCGCTTCTTCCCAGAAGGAATTTTCATCATAACCTTCTGCAATTACGTTCTCCATATAATCCTTGATATTTGCAACCAATGCCGTAACTTTTTTAACTTTTTTGTTTACCATATCTGGATAAGAAAGTGCCAAGAAATGCTTCGCTCTTGTCATACCAACGTAAAGCAATTTAATTTTATCAGAGCGTTTCAATTGTTTTAATTCCTCGCTATCCTTGTATTCAGACGGTGCTAGAGGAATTTTGCTTGCATAGCTTTGGCTACTGCTTTCCCAATTTCTGTTAACTAAATTTGGCAAATAAACATATTCGTATTCCTTACCTTTTGCAGAGTGATATGTTGAAAGTTGAACCGCATTAAAGGTTACAGGCGCTTTATCAGTTTCAATTACAATATCATCATTCATTAGAGTTTCTAAATATTGCACAAACTCTTCTAACAAGCTTGTACGGTAAATTTCAGAAAACGCCGAAGCTTCTTCAACAAGTTTTTTAAGACACGCAATATTTTCAGTTCTATTAATTTCAAAATTCATATAATAGTCAAAAATGCTAGTTTTTGCGCCAATTTCTAAGATAGAATTTTTAATACTTTCTGATGTGATATACCCTTTTAAATGGTCGTAAGTTTTAATAAAATTCTTAATTTTAAAAGGTTCCACCAAACCTTCGTCTTTTACTGCACGAATACTGTCAATTGCAGATTTGTATTTAGAAATATTTTCTCTTATTTTTTGATAATCGATAGCGTTAATACTGAAAGGTTGCGACAAAAGCAGTTGATAAATCTTATATGCGTAAGTTTCAGGGTCAAGCAAGGCTTGAACATAAGAAATCAAAACATTTACTGCGTGGTTTGCAAAAATATTTACGCCTTTTTTCAATTCACAAGGAATATTTTTAGCGTGAAGTAAGTCAACATAAGTATTTAATTCACTATTTGAAGAACAAAGAATTGCGATTTCAGATAGTTTTTTGTTGCCGTACTTATCTTTTGGACAATCATCAGATTTAATCAGTTTGTCGATTTCTTCGACAATTGAATTTTGCTCTTGCATATCATCTGCATACTTTGTAAATCTAACTTGTTTGTCTAATTTAGTAACCTTCTCATTTTTTGCAATTAATTCTTTATTTATATTATATTTTTCAAATTTTTTGTTAAATTCAAGCCTATTTTCTTCCTGCAAAGCCACTTGTCGTGCAGTATCAAGAATAGATTGAGTTGAGCGCATATTTTCTTTTAGACAAATTACCTCAGTATCAGGAAATTCTGTTAAGAATTTTTCTAAAGTGTCTAATTTTGCGCCTTGGAAGGTATAAATAATTTGGTCATCATCGCCAACAACAAAAATATTTTGCTCCTCTGATGCTCTTGTCAAATGCAATACAATTGAGTTTTGAGAGATATTAGTATCTTGATATTCGTCCACCAAAACATATTTGTATTTGTTAGCAACGGTCGATAAAAAGCTTGTATCTGTTTCAAATTTGCCCAATACAAACGAAATCATATCATTAAAATCTAGGTAATGATTTTTATACATTTTTTCTTGATATTTTTCGTAAAAAGTCCATAGTTCTTCGGCTTTAGCAATTTTCTTTTCTATAGTTTCAATATCACCTTGAAGTTTTGATATTTTTTTGAAATTTTCAGGCTCTTTTTCCTTCAACTCTTTTAATTTATCTTGACACTCCTCTAATACAGGTTTCCAATCCTTGTTATTTTCAAGATTGTAAAAATAAGCTTCTTTTGTTAATCTATTTGCTTTAATGTCGCTAATTCTGTCCTTTATCTCTTGAATATAATAATATGGGTCATTTTTTTGCGTACGATATGCTTTTGGATTGATTTCGTCAATACATTCTTTAATGAAGGCTCTTGAAATTCCGTCTGTCATAATTCTATAATTTGCAGGCAATTCAAACTCGTCCCTGAATTCTTCAATAACCTCACAACAAAAACTGTGATAAGTGTAGATATTTATGTTAGAAGACACCTGCCCTAACTCTTTATCAATTCTTACACGCATTTCGTTTGCAGCAGAATCGGTATATGTAAGACATAAAATTTCTTCGGGGTTAATATTTTTATTTTTAACCATATTTTCTATGCGCTTTACTACAGTAAAAGTTTTACCAGTCCCTGGGCCTGCCAAAACTAGATATTTACCGTTAATGCTATCAATACATTTTTGTTGCAATTCGTTTGGTTTTATTTCAGTTTTAACGTCTGTTGTCATTTCTTCTCCTTAAATTTATGTATTGATATCATTGTTGCACATGCCAGTGACAAAAATGGACGTATTTTTATGCGTTATTTTATATAATACAACGAAATATCATAATATATATAAATATATGTAACTTTATAATCAGAAAGGCTTAAAATATTCGCCGATTTAGTTTATAATAAGAGAATTAATCCAGTTTATTAGATTACATTTAAGAAGAACGGAAGACACGACTATGAAAACAAATAAGAGATTAGGGATAACTTTAGCTATTATTGCGTTGTTTCAACTGCAAGCAGTTGCAGATGTTTCATCTTGGGAACAATTAGGAAACGAGGCAAATAGCGCAGCTCCAAATTCAACAATAAATATTACTTCAGACCTTGATGCTGACGGTAATTCAATAGGGTTTATTCAACCACAATTAACGCTAAAATTTAACGGAAAGACGATAAACGGCAATACTTATTCTGATGATTCACCACTAGTTTTTTCAGGTGCAGGTTCATCAGAAACCAAAATTGCAATTTTTAACGCGACTTTCCAAGGTTTTTCAACAGAGTCAGGTATCATAAGAAGTTCTAACCCATTGTTAGAGCTTACTGACGTTTCGTTCTTGAATAATAATGGCGTTGCTATCAATAATGAAGGATACAACAAATTAATTATCAATGCGGAAAATAGTGATGTTACGTTCAAAAATAATACCGATTTCGGTATCAAATCTAATAGTAGCATTTATCTGAATGCGAATAGTGGTAAAACTATTACTCTTGACGATGCAATAAAAATTGATAACAATTTTGACGGAAATTTGATTATCAATAATACTTTAAAAGCTGGTAAAGACTTAGACGGTACTGTTATTTTGAATAAAAACGTTGATTTTGCAAGTTCAAACGGAATGATTTATTTGGGCGCAAAAAGCGATTACAAAAATGGTACGTTGAAACTAGGTGTTACTCCTGCAAATTCAAACGATTTCAGATTATCTGTTGGTGGTGAAGCAACATTAGATTTGCAAAATGATAATGTTGATAACCTTACTATGAGCAAATTTTCAGGCGCAGATGATGCACCATTACATTTAAAATTGGATTATAACGCTAGCACAGGTAAAATGGACTTGATTCTAGTTAGCGATAGCGCAGTTGGCGCAAGCACTCCAAGCATTATCGTTGATGAGATTAATATTCTTGTATCTGGTAATGCAACCAGTACAAAATACTTAGACGGTTTAGGTAAAACTGTTATTGAGGTTTCAAAGGACACTGTTACATCCATAAAAGGTAATGAAACTTATATCTTTAGCCCTATTGCTAATGAAATAGGCGCTTATACTGTTGCAAAAACAAACAACATTAAAGATTTTTCTCTGTTACAAGATTTTATTCAAAATCAAAAAAATAGTACAAGTATTGCCCTTTCAGACGATATTACTTTGACTGGTGATTTAGGCACACTTGCTGGTGATAACAGAAATGCGACAATTTATGGCAACGGTTTTACTATCGACGGAAATGGACATGATGGAGTTACTGTAAAATCTGGACAAACATTAGGTTTTAACAAAATCACTTTAAATAATTTTACAAACTCATACATTGTTGATAATGCAGGAACAGTAGAAATGTTTTCAACAATTTTAAACAACGCAAATGCCAAAAATTCAGGAACGCTTGATTTAATTTCTTCTACAATTAATGATTCGATAATTGAAGATAGCAATAAAGCAAGATTAAATATTGATTCTTCTATTTTAAATAACACAAAAATTAAACATCAAGGTGATAGCTATGATAACAGTATTTACTTATATGGCGAAAACACATTTAATAGCGGTTCAATTAATGAATCAGCCATAAAGGAAGGTGCTATTAGATTAGTATCTGGAACAACAACTATAAACAACGGATTTAATGTATATTTAGAAAGTCTCCATCTTGGAGCTAATAATGTACAAACGCCTGTAACTTTAAATAACTTTGGTGATATTGATGTAAATAGTTTAGATTTATATAATACAAATTTAAATAACAAAGGTAATATTAAAATTACTAGTTCAATGCAAGATAAAATGTCATCAAATGTTGTTAATGATGGTACTATTGAACTAAATAGTGGTGCTTCATGGTACATTTCCCAAAACTCAACATTTAAAAATAATTCCACTGGAAATTTAATAGTTGCTACATCTAAAGAGACTAAATTAGTTAAAAACACTGGAAAATTGATAAATGAAGGGCAAATTACTGCTAATATCCAAAATTTTAACCAAGACACTCATTGGGCTCCAATTTATTATGGTGAATTGACATCAAACATTGATAAGATTTCAGGTTCTATCATTCAACGAGGAGATGACTCTAATGCTTCAATCTTTAATATTACAGGTGGAACAATTACTGATTCAAAAAAAATACAAAATTATGATATTCAAAATCAAAATGGCGGTATTATAAATATCATCGGTACTGTTACATCTAACGCTATTTTGGATAAATACAAAGGTGAAACTTACGTTAAAAATGGTGGCGAATTAATTGTTGGCACTGATGTTACTACAATTCCTAAAATTTTTAGTAGCAATAGTGATATTAATTTTGAGGATGGCTCTACATTAAATTTGTTAAATAATACTTATGCAGGTAGTGCAACTAATGATAATATTCTTTTGGGCGAAAATAGTACCCTAAATTTAAAATTGTCGGAAGACTTATCTTTGTCTTTTAGTGATTCTTCAAAAATAAAAGGTAATATTAGCCTTAAAGAATTGAGTATAAGTCATGCTTCCAAGGATGATGTAAAACCTATTGGAAATTCAGATTTGTATGCTAGAACTGCATTGCATAAGGATTTTAAATTAACAAAAAAAACAGGAGATGCAAATAACGTAAATTATGTTAATTACAATAAATATAAAGGTACACTTAAGTATGGACAAAAAACCCTGCAAACTGTACTAAATGAAGTTAGAGACGAGGCTTCTAACCCTGATAATGGATTGGACTATTTCTACGAAATGAAAGACGAAGAATCAGCTACAGGCGGATTTCAAACTGGTCGTTTGATTGTAAACGGTAGCAATAATGGAGTTATAAAAAGCACCTCAATAGAAATTAATGGAAAAGGTTCTCTTGTTTTAACTAATGCAACTTTAAAAGACACTAAACTTTCACCAAGTGGTAACGGTCAACTTGTTATCCGTAATAGTTCTGGAAAAACAATAGAACTTGATGAAAACACTACTATCAACAATCGTTCTAACAATGGTGGCGTTACTTTTGAAGGCGATAGCGATATAGTTTTTAACGGTGAATATACAGGAGTTTCTCCAAGTGGAACGGTTGCTCTTGATTTAGGTTCTGCAACTTTAACAAGAAGTGGCAACGACGAACACGCATTGTGGCTTTTGAATAGCGGTACATTAAATTATTCTGACGATTCATATTTATCAAATAGTGGAATGAATGCAATCACCTTCAATGGCGGTAACTTAGACCTTAGAAACGGTGTTGCAAGCGAAATTCCGTTATACGGTTTAGTTTTAAAGGCAAACTCAAATATCTTTGTTGATGTTGATTTAGCAAACAAAACAATGGATAAATTGACGGCAGGAAAATCACAATATACTGGTGGAACGCTTAACGTTGCAGGAATGAACCTTTTATCAGATGCAATAAATGATTTTACTTCAATTAATTTCACAACTGATGACACTTTAAAATCAAACATTGCTTACACTGGCACAAGCCAAGTTGCTTATTCACCAATTTATAAATACAACGTAAACTATAACTCTAGCAACGGTAACTTTGAATTTAAAAGAGGCAACGGCGGTGGAGGAGGAAGCGACGCCTTCAACCCAGCGGTCTTAGCAACTCCTATTGGTGCTCAAATTGGTTCATATTTAGCCCAATTAAACACTTACGACCAAGCTTTTGCCAATATGGACATGCTAATGCTTATGACAAAAGAACAACGTACGGCAATGAAATTTGCAAATAAGTTAGCATCCGCTCAAGGCACTGGCGAAGGTGGAGTTATAACCTTCTCACCAAACCAAATTCCTGAAGAAGACAAGGGCTTATGGTTCAGACCTTTTGCGACCTTTGAAAGCGTTGGCTTACATAATGGTCCAAACGTTAGAAACATCGGCTATGGCTCATTATTCGGCGGTGACACAGGCATAATTGAACATAAAAACGGTTGGGACGCAGTATATTCTGCCTATGTTGGATATAACGGTTCAAACCAATACTATAACGGCGTAAGTATTACTCAAAACGGCGGAACACTTGGCGTAAGTGGAACTTGGTACAAAGGAAACTTCTTTACAGGTTTGACTGCAAATGTTGGCGCTAACGTTGCAGAAGCAAGCACAATGTACGGAAACGACGATTTCACAATGCTTGCAACAGGTATTGCAAGTAAAACAGGTTACAATTTTGAATTAGCAAACGGCAAATTCATTATTCAACCTAATTACTTGATGTCTTATACCTTTGTAAACACTTTTGACTATACAAATTCCGCAGGCGTTAGAATAAGCTCTGACCCATTGAACGCAATTCAAATTGCTCCAGGGCTTAAATTTATAGGCAATTTGAAAAACGGTTGGCAACCATACTTTAGTATGCAAATGGTTTGGAACATCCTTGACCAAGCAAGATTTAAAGCTAATAACGTAAGCTTGCCAGATATGAGCGTTGACCCATATTTCCAATATGGTATTGGGGTACAAAAACGCGTTGGCGACAGATTTACAGGATTTGGTCAAGCAATGGTAAGAAACGGTGGCAGAAATGGTATCGCGCTAAACTTCGGCTTCCGCTGGGCTTTGGGTAAATAAACCTAAACTAAGGAGAACTAATTTGTTAGCTTACACATACATTGAAAAAGGAAAATTTGAACTAGTAGAAAAACCGAAACCTCAAATACTTGATTCAAAAGATGCAATTGTAAAAGTTACTATGAGTAGCATTTGCACTAGCGACTTGCACATAAAACATGGTTCTGTTCCAAAAGCCGTAAAAGGAATTACCGTTGGACACGAAATGGTCGGTGTCGTAGAAGAAGTCGGCTCTGACGTCAAAAACGTAAAAGTCGGCGACAGAGTAACAGTTAATGTTGAAACCTTCTGTGGAGAATGTTTTTTCTGCAAAAAAGGTTACGTTAACAACTGCACAGACAAAAACGGAGGTTGGGCTCTAGGTTGCAGAATTGACGGTGGACAAACGGAATTTGTAAGAGTTCCTTATGCTGACCAAGGATTGAACATTATCCCTAAAACAGTAACTGACGAACAAGCTCTTTTTGTCGGCGATGTTTTGGCAACTGGATTTTGGGCAAGCAGGATTTCAGAAATAAAAAACGAAGACACTGTTTTAATAATAGGTGCGGGACCAACTGGAATTTGTACCTTGCTATGCGTTATGCTTAAATCACCTAAAAAAATCATTGTTTGCGAAAAAGATGAAACAAGAAGAAATTTTGTAAAAACACATTACCCGCAAGTTATTGTAACAGAACCCGAAAACTGCCAAGAGATTGTGAACAAAGAAAGCGAACACGGCGGAGCCGATGTGGTTATAGAAGTTGCAGGAACAGAAGAAACCTTCAAAATGGCTTGGAAATACGCAAGACCGAACGCAATAGTAACAATTGTAGCACTTTACGATAAAGCAATGACTTTACCTTTGCCTGATATGTATGGCAAGAATTTAATCTTTAAAACAGGAGGCGTTGACGGTTGTGATTGCGCAGAAATTTTATCACTAATTGAGCAAGGAAAAATCGACACAACTCCGCTAATAACACATAAATTCAGACTTAAAGATATCGAAAAAGCCTATAACATTTTTGAAAATAAACTAGATAATGTAATAAAAATCGCAATCACAAACTAAAATGAATTTATCACTTAAAACAATATTAATGTATCTTTGAGAATAATCACCTTAATTTTTTATTATTAAATTTTTAAGAAATTGAACTATCTTTTCAAACCAGTTTAATGTTTTCTCTGGTAAAACTTGAGGTGCATTTTCTGTTTCAAATTTTTCTATAACAATATCTTGCTTTTTATCTTCAAATATTGTTATAACTTTATGTGTATTTTTATCATAAGGAATAATATACCATTTATCTTGAAATTTAAAACGATATCTAGTAACTCTATTTGACTGTCTATCAAGCAAATAGAAATTTTCGTCAAAGTTTTGTTTTTTAATGCGAAGCTGAATCGATTTTCTGTCTACTTGGACACCCAATCTTTGCTCACATCTTACCTTAAAATGATGTGTTTGATTTTTTGCTTTAGTACTTCGACGTTTTTTCATTTAATTAAACCTATTTTAAATATCTCAACTTAGTTCTTATGATGTTAATCCCATAAATTGTTTATCGGAACCGCAAACAAATTTTCACCAAAAGGTACAACACTTTCACCGGAATATAAAAC
>CAVCIX010000032.1:0-16404 GCA_963602505.1 Anaerovoracaceae bacterium
ATATAATAGTCGAATAGAAGGACACAAAAAATGGCAAGACAAAAAGTAAATTACGCGAGAAGAACTGCAAAGTATTTCAATTTCTGGCGAAGAATATTTCAAAATATAGTTTGTAAATTCTGGTACGGACTACAATTCAAATTAATGTACAAGGTTAAAGTTGAAGGCAAAGAAAATATTCCAAAAGATACTCAGTTCATTGTTTGCGGAAACCACTTATCAAATCTTGACCCATTTTTAGTATCTTTCATAATGCCTAAACCAGTGGCTTTTATGGCTAAAAAAGAACTTTTTGATAAAAAGTTCACACGCTGGATGCTAGATTGGCAAGGTGCATTTGCAGTTAACAGAGATAAACTAGAAATCTCTACTATAAAAACCGCTTATGAAGTTAAAAATACAAATTGGATTTTAGGTCTATTCCCACAAGGAACAAGAGCTCCAAAAGGTACAATTGAAAACGTTCACAAAGGTTTTGCTGGAATTGCAAAAGCAACTAAATGTAATATCTTACCTGTAGGTATTGTTGGTTCAGAAAAAATGACCTGGTGCCCATTCAAAGGTAATATTACAGTAAAAATCGGCGAATTAATTCCATACGGCGACGATGCAGAAAAAGTTATGGAGCAATGGGCATTGGCGATTGAACAATTGACAGGATTTACGTATATTCCAAATCCTGCATAAAGGGATTAAGAAATGTCAGAGGAAAGAAATTTTTCAAGAAGATACGCTAGCGAATATCATATTTTTAGAACAATCTTTTACATGTTCTTTTTGTGGACTGTTGTAGATTTCGTATGCTTTTTTCAATATAAATTAAAAGTTAAAGGTAAGGAAAATCTTCCAAAAGATAGAAATTATATTCTTGCGTCAAACCATGTTTCAGAAATGGATCCACCGTTTATTGCGTCTGCAACAAACAAACACATTGCTTTTATGGCAAAAAAAGAACTTTTTGAAGACGATAAAAGAAGTTGGATTATCAAACGTTTAGGCGCTTTTTCTGTTGATAGAGAAAAACCTGAGTTGGCAACTTTTAAGACAGTAAGAGATATTTTTAAAACAAGTTGGCCTTTGGGAATTTTCCCTGAAGGTGGAACTAAGAAAAATAAGAAAATCGAAAATATCAGAAAAGGTTTCGTGAAAATTGCGAAACACGCAAAAGCAGATATCGTGCCAGTTTCAATTGTTGGCTTTGACGGATATGCAAAGAAATTGTTTGAAAAAGATGTAACAGTTGTGATTGGTGAACCAATTTCATACCAATTGGATGAAGATGAAATTATTCAAAGATGGTGTGCTGAAATATGCAAAAACACTGGCTTTGAAAATTGCATGTTAAATTCAGAAAATGTATGATAAAATGCATGAGTAGTAAAAAATATAAAGGATAAAAAATGAATTCAGTTGTAATCGTAGGTAGAGCAGGTCAAGACGCAGATATAAAATACTATGAATCAGGCAAAATTAAATCAAGTTTTTCAGTTGCCGCAAATCGTTGGGATAGCAAAACAAAGTCTGAAGTTACTGACTGGTTTAACGTTGATGTTTGGGATAAACAAGCTGAATTTGCTGGTGAATATGTAAAAAAAGGTCGCTTAGTAGCGATTGACGGAAGAATTTCTTCTAGCAAGTGGAAAGACGCTTCTGGTGAAGAAAGAGAAAGATATTTAGTTATTGCAAATACTATTAGATTATTGGGTTCTAAAAAAGACGAAGCTTAAAAATGATTATTTCAGATATGATAGGCATTATTGCCGATGATTTAACAGATGCAAACGAAACTGCACTTCAATTTCATTTAAGAGGTGCAAATTCTCAAATTCTTTTGAATTTTGAAAGTAGCCCACAAAACGTGAAAAATACTCAGGTTTGGGCTGTTTCTACTGCTACAAGAAATCAATCTGCGGAATTTGCTCAAAGCGAAGTTCAAAAGGCAACTCAATTGTTTTTAGATAATCTAAATTTAGATTACTTTTTCAAAAAAATTGATTCGGCTTTAACTGGTCATATCGGAGTTGAAACTTTAGCTATTTTAGAAACCTTAGGTTGGGATGCGTCAGTTATAATTCCTGCATATCCTGCGGATAATAAGGTTACAGTTGGCGGATACCAATTGGTGAAGGGTCAACCTATCGAAAGAACTGATGTTGCAAGATATAATATAAATCCGATATTTGAATCGCATGTGCCAACAATGATTAGAAAAGAACTTGGCGAAAAGGCTGATTTGGTCGGAACTTTGGACTTGCAAACAATAATGAAGGGTGCAGGCCCGATTTTGCAAAAATTGAACACTCTTGTAAAAGAAGGTAAAAAAATTATTGTGGCTGATGCAGTGTCTATTACAGACATTGAGCAAATTATTCTTGCAACTCAAAAATCAAGTTATAACTTTTTACCTGCGGGAACTGCTGCAACTGCGCAAGTTTTAGGTAACGTTTGGTTGCCTCCTATGGAAGGTGAGATTTCTCAAAAAGTTGTTCCAGAGTTGCCAAAACTTATTTTGTCAGGAACTGGTACACAAACTACAATAACTCAATTGGAGGCTTTGGACGCTTCAGAAGATTACGAAAATACTTATTTTATTGAACTTGATATGAACACCTTGTTGAGTGGTGTAAAAAAAGATTTAGTTGAACGTATTCAAAATAATTTGGGTGAAAATAATATTGTTGTTGTTAATGCGTCTAATTTGATTAAAGATTTTGACGGCTTTTCAGATGACTCACTAAACGCGGACATGACAAAAACAAAATTGATTGAGCATGTCTCAAGTTTTTTGGCTGAATTAACACAAGAGGTTGTTAATAATAAAGAAGTAATTTTGATTACTTTGGGTGGAGAAACCTCTTATAAGTGTTGTAGCGCCATAAATTCAAATCAATTACAAATTATCGACGAGGTTGCTCCAGCGGTTGCATTAACTTTAGATCATAAAGCTCAATGGATTGTTTCAAAATCTGGTCATATCGGTGGAACTTCTTCATTAATCGATATCTTGCGCTATTTTGACCAGCACAAAGCGGACTAATTTTTATACGGTTTTGTAAAGTTTTGTAAATATATTAATTGTAAAATATACAATTAATATATTTTGGTGATAATATATAGGTATGAACATTACTCCAATTACAAAAAAATATACAACCCTTATGGATGCTAGCAATTTAAGCTTTGGCAAAAGAAATGAAGCTTCAAATGTAGCAAAAAACAATTTTTGTTGTCCTAAAACAATTGTTAAAAATACACTAAATGAATTTAGCAATTCAAGAGGAAATTACCTAGCCGATATAGACTTAGCAGATATCTATATCAGAGATTACAACAATGCTTTAGCTAATCAAAATAGAATAATTGTTAAAAATACACCTATAAATAAAGATGTTAAAAACATTCATTTCTTAGCTGATATGGATTTGGCAGATACTTTTGAATTACCAAAAAAATCAACAAACGTATCTTTCAAAAGTTCATATCCTGAATTTTTAGCTGATGATTATGTAGTAGAAAGCTATTCAACAACTTCTGAAGCAATCGATGATATTGCATATTCTACTTACTGCTCATTCGGCGCTAAAAAAGAAGAAAGTTTTGTAACTAAATTTTTCAATTTGTTAAGAAAATACATCTAGTAAACATTAATTTTGTAGAGTTTTGTAGCGTTTTATAATTAAACCACTTGCATTTTTATGCAATGTTAATTAAAATAGATATATGAGTGATATAAGTACAAACCAAAAAGCAAAAATTTTCTTCGATGGTGAAAATGGCATCGAAATGGAACTAGATTGTATCGTAAAGACAATCTACACTGACAGACTAGAATTGGAATATCCAGAAGACGCTGAAACATTGAAACAGTATCTTGAAGAAGGTACTCCGATTGACGTGAAAATCTTTACACCGTCAGGTTTGATGGTATTTGAATCTGTGGTTATAAATTCTCCTGATGAAGAAGAATTTATTATCGAATATGTTGAAGATGCAGTTGTTATTCAACGTCGTGATTATTCAAGATCTCCTTTGAAAACTAAGTTGACTCTTGAATTAAGCAAAGAAGTATTTATTGCTAGTACAATCGATATTTCAGGTGGTGGTATAAAATTCTGTAGTAAAGAAGAATTGGAACCTGAACAAGTTGTACGTGGTAAATTGTATTTGAGAAATTTTGACACTCCTGCAACTTTTGAAGCTGTTATTCTTGACAATCCGTCATTACAACCGGATGAATACACTTTAGCTTTCACTAATATTGATGAAAAAGAACGTGATAAAATAATTAAAACTTGTTTTTCTATTGATATGCAGGCAAGACAAAAACAACACGCCGAATAGCATTTAGAGTCATGAAAAATAAACTTCAGCAACTTGAGAAAAAAATAAATAAACAAGTTAGAAATGGCAATGTTCAAAATGCGATTGAACTTTGTCAAGTTGAGTTGCAAAAAGACCCTACAAATGCTGATTTGCACGTGCGCTTAGGCGATTTGTATTTGGCGTGGCATTTAGATATTCACAACTCTTATCAATACATTGATGAGGCTATTACTGAATATCAACGAGCTTTAGAAACATATATTGATTCTGCTGAAATTTATTTCAAAATAGGTCAAGCTCAATATTTTAAAGGCGATTTGGACAGAGCCATAAATTACTTAAACATGGCAACTACAAAAGATCGCAAGTTAGCAAAAGCTTACTATTTATTGGCAGAAACATATACAAAGAAAACACACTTTTTAGAAGCGATTTTTAATGCAAAGCATGCAATTAAACTGCAACCTTTAACAAGTTCTTCGGCTCATTACTTGCTTTACAACTTGTATAAAGTTTCATCTTTTAGAAATCCGCTTACATGGTGGAAAAGTAAGATTGAATTTATTGCGTCAATTTTGACTTTACCATTTGACAAAATTGCGATTAAAAACGTTTTGCGCTCAATTTCTTACTTGCAATTTTTGCCAGTGTTGGTAAAAGGATATTTTAAAGTTCAATCAAAAGGCTTGAGCAATGCTATTGACCTATATGTCGATGCAATCGACAAAGCTCCAGGGTTTGTGCCTTTGTACTGCCTTTTAGGTGATATTTACCGTTCAGTTGGTCAATATGATGATGCAATTACAGAATACAAAATGGCAATTTGGTTGGATAGTTTGAACATTCCAGCATATCGTCATTTATGCCAAGCTTATGAAGAGCAAGGCGATTACGATAACGCAATTGAAATTTATAACAAATTGATTAGTATTTTGCCTAATATGCCAGAATTCCACTCTAATTTGGCGAATATTTATTATATCAAGGGCGAAATCAAAGAGGCTATTTCGCACTACCAAGCTGCAATTACGCTAAATCCAAATAGACAATGGACAAGTATTATCACTCAAACTCTTGGATTTGTTTATCAAGAAAATAAAGGTGATTTGGACGCAGCTATTAGTGCTTACCAAAGTGCATATTTATTGACTCCAGAGGATATTGATATCTATGTAAACTTAGGTTCTGCCTTTTATGACAAAGAAGATTTTGAAAACGCTTTGACAGTATATAGAAGTGCTTTAGATTTAGACCCTAACAATGCAAAAATTCACTGTAACTTAGGGTTCTTATATTGGGGCAAAGGCGATACTGACGAGGCTATTAAAGAATATGAACTTGCTATTGAAAACGACCCAATGTACGATATTGCATACAACAACTTGGGTGTAATTTATCTTGACGATTTAGGCAGAGTTCAAAAATCAATTGAATTATTCAAAAAATCAATCGAGTGCAATCCAAATTATGCGCTTGCTCACTTCAATTTAGCCAGAGCAATTACAATTGTTGGCGACAAGATTGAAGCTGCAAAATTGTATCAAGTTGCACAAGATATTAACAAAGTTACAAACGAAATTGACCCACAAGATATTACAAACAAAATTAATAACTTGTTCCAATCTTAGTCGTTAATCGAATTGTGAAATCGCGCGCATTGCTTTGTATAAAAGTTCAAGTTGTTTTGGCGTGCAAGAGTTTGTCCAATTTAGTATTTCTGTTTTCAATTCAGTAACTGGTTTTTTATGAGAATAGTCAAAAAGACTATCAATTTGTACGTTAAAAACTTTGGCAAATTTTTCAAGATTTTTGTAATTTGTAAAATAAATCCCGTTTTCTATCCTGTTTATTGTTTGATATTCAACTTCCATAAGTTCAGCTAACTGTTCTTGTGTAAGCCCCTTTTCTTCTCGTAATTCTTTTATTCTAAGTCCAAATTGTTGATTACCTGATTTCATAATTAAACCCTCTACTTCATTGTTACGAAAATTTAAAAAAATAAAATAAAGTAATATGTTTTTAATTATTCTATAATATAATGTATTACGTACACAAGTAACATAATATTATGTTTTTGTTTAAAAAACATAATGCAATACGTACAAGGAGAAACTCTAAATGGACGATTTATCTGTTTTTACGCTTACAGGAGCTCTAATGCTAATCGGTATTATCGGTATTGTAAATTTAATTATTCCGAATTTAGATTATAATATATATCCCCCAAAAAGAGTTTATTCAAGCATAACCGAGGAAAAATCAAATATAGATAGTTTTTATGGTAACGAAGAAAATAATGGTGCCATAATAACTGAAGAAAATAAACCCAATACGGTGTTAAATGGCGCAGGCTTTTAAGTATTCATCTAAAAATTATTTATAAACAGAATTTATATTCCCTCACTGTCTAGTTTTGTGCGTTTTTGATTGCGATGAAGTTTTGTTCATGGTACGATTAACATAACTAATAGGGAGAATATAATGATACAATTTTTACTAAAACTTATGGGCGATCCGCACGAAAAGAAAATTAAAGCGATTATGCCTATAATTGAACATATTAACGCGTTAGAACCTGAATTTGAAAAACTTTCAGATGATGAATTACGCGCAAAAACCGCAGAATTTAAAGAAATTTTGAAAAACAGAAGAACTTCAGATAATCCAAAAGCTGACAGAATTTTAGAAAAAGAAGTTTTAGATAAGATTTTACCCGAAGCATTTGCAACTGTTCGTGAAGCTGGTAAACGTGTTTTAAACATGCGTCACTTTGATGTTCAGCTTATCGGTGGCTATTTCTTGCATAACGGTCATATCGCAGAAATGAGAACTGGTGAAGGTAAAACTCTTGTTGCAACTTTACCTGCATACCTTAATGCATTGACTGGCAAAGGTGTTCACGTTGTTACTGTAAACGATTACCTTGCGAAACGTGATAGCGAGTGGATGGGTAAAATTTACAAGTTCTTGGGACTTACTGTTGGCGTAATCCTTTCAGGCGGTCGCTCAGCAGAAGATTTTGAGGCTAAACGTCAGGCTTATGCTTGTGATATCACTTATGGTACAAACAACGAATTTGGTTTTGATTACCTTCGTGATAATATGGCAGGAAGCCTTGATATGCTTGTTCAAAGACCTTACAATTATGCGATTGTCGATGAAGTTGACAGTATCTTAATCGACGAAGCAAGAACTCCATTAATCATCAGCGGACGTCTTGAAAAATCAGCTGCGACTTATCAATTAATGGCAAAAGTTGCGCCACAATTGACAAAAGTTGTTGATTACGAGGTTGATGAAAAAAATAAAAATATTATTTTGACAGAAGACGGTATTGACAAGGCTCAAGAAATTATTGATTGCAAAGATTTGTTTGATATCCAAGATAACTATGCGCACCACTTGTTACAAGCTTTGAAGGCAAAAGAATTATTCGTAAAAGATACAGATTACGTTATTAAAAATGGTGAAGTTTGCATTGTTGATGAATTTACAGGTCGTTTGATGGAAGGTCGTCGTTGGTCTGACGGCTTGCACCAAGCTATTGAGGCTAAAGAAGGGGTTAAAATCCAAGACGAAACTCAAACTTTAGCAAGTATTACTTTCCAAAACTTGTTCAGATTGTACCCAAAACTTTCTGGTATGACAGGTACTGCGATGACTGAAGAAGCTGAATTTGGAAAGATTTACAACCTTGAAGTTACAATAATTCCAACAAACAAAAAAGATATCAGAATAAACTATTCAGACGTAATTTACAAAACTGAAAAGCAAAAATATTTGGCAGTAGTTGATGATATTATCGCAATGCACAAATTAGGAAGACCTGTTTTGGTTGGTACAATTAGTATCGAAAAGTCTGAATACATTTCACATTTATTGAAAGAACGCGGTATTAAACACAATGTTTTGAATGCAAAACATCACGAAAAAGAAGCTTACATTATTGCTCAGGCTGGTCGAAAAGGTGCTGTTACAATTGCAACTAATATGGCTGGTCGTGGTACCGATATTTTGTTAGGTGGTAATGCTGAATATTTGGCGAAAGAAAAGCTAGAAGAATTGAACATTACGCCAGATGATGAAAATTACGAAGTTAAAAAAGATGCAATTCTTGCTGAAACTCGCGAGGAAACAGAACGTGAACATCACGAGGTTGTAAAGGCTGGTGGTTTGCACGTTATAGGTACAGAACGTCACGAATCTCGTCGTATTGATAACCAATTGAGAGGTCGTGCTGCGCGTCAAGGCGACCCTGGTTCAACAAGATTTTTCCTATCTTTGGAAGATAATTTGATGAGAATTTTCGGTGGTGAAAAGATTATTCAACTTATGAACGCGTTGAATGTTGACGAGGATATGGCGATTGAAAACCCTATTATTACTGCACAAATTCAATCTGCACAAAAGAAAGTTGAAACATACCACTTTGATATAAGAAAATCAGTTCTTGAATATGACGACGTTATGAATGTTCAAAGGGAAAAATTCTACGCTCAACGTAAGAAGGTGCTTTCAGGCAAAAACCTTTCAGAAGACGTTATTTATATGATTGAACGCGAAATGGAAAGACTTATCGGAAGCTACGTTTCACCAAACATGAATGTTGAAGAGTATATTGAGGAAGATTTGCAAACGCTTATTAAAGAACTTCATTCAATAATTCCGCAATTATCATATATTCACGTTGCAGATATCAAAAATTTATCTTACGACAGTATGTATGCAAAGTTGGTTGATTTAGCAAAAGAAAAATACAAAGAACACGAGCAAGAAATGGTTGATTTTTACAACGATGTAATTTCTCAATATGAGGAAAATCCTCGTGTACAACACGCTTTTGAAGATGATAATATTGCAAGAAATGTCGAAAGAGATATTATGCTTCAAGTTGTTGATAACAAGTGGATTGACCACTTACACAATATTGATATCTTGCGCGACGGTATTGGCTTACGCGCTTACGGTCAAAAAGACCCACTTATTGAATACAAAAAAGAAGCTTATGACTTGTTTAATAACATGATGTACGATATTCAAGGAGAAACAGTAAAACACTTGTTCCGTACAAAATTCGGGGTTCAAATTATTCACCGAGAAGAAGAACCAATTGAAACAAATCTTTCAAAAGCGGCAGAAGAATTTGATAGCTCAGAAGACAAGGACGATATTGAGGTTAAACCAATTCGCAAAGGTGAAAAAATCGGCAGAAACGACCCTTGCCCTTGCGGAAGCGGTAAAAAATATAAAAACTGTTGTATGAATAAACAGTAGTTGAATTTACTTTTAAGGCGGTTTTGAGCTTTGCTCAAAACCGCCTAGTTATTATCAAAAAGGATTTTATTATGAATATAATATTTTTTATTGTAGTTGTTGCAAGTATCAGCTTTGTTATCTGTTTTTTGTTAAATCAATTTAGAGATATTGTGAAAAAATATACTTACGAAGAATATGGCGAAGCTAATATATCATTCCATACTTCAATGTGTAGAATATCTCCAAGGCCGTCAGCATTTAATCCTACTACCGTAAATATTTATGATGATTTTTTGTATATAATCTGTGGAAATTTAAAATGGATTATAAATAAAGATAATTTTTTAGAATACAAAAAAGCAACAATGTTTGTTCCATACATAATTAAAATAAAAACAGAAGATATTTATAAATCAAAAGAGTTATATTTTTTGTTTACAAAAAAACAGGCAATACATTATTTACAAGTTTATTATGAAACTATTCATATTGTTAGATTATCAGGAAACTGGCCATATACTGAAGAAGATATAAATGTTAAAAAAGAAGCTATAGGTCTTTTAAAACAACAAATGCAAGAAATAGAAAACTTTTTTAAAGAAAATAATTTTATCGAATAAGTTTTGCAAGACTTGATATTAATTTATTTTAATTCAATCAAATCGTCTGTTATTAGGTTTTTAAATTTTTCGTCGATTGCGTTTAAGTCAACAATATCAACTTCATAGGGTAATGTTGAGTCCGAAAAAGTAATTAGTAATTTGCCTAAAATATCAGCTGATATTTTTTCATTATTCATTTTTACTGCAATATCAATGTCGGAATATTCTTTGTTAGTTCCTTTTGCACGAGAGCCAAAAATGTAAAAAATTCCATTAGGAAGATTTTGCTTTAGGGTATTTAGAATATATTCGATATGTCGTTCTTCTAATCCAAACATTATTGTGCGATTTTCTCTTTTAATTTATCTAGCAAATATTGAACTTCTTGTGCAAAGTCCTCAATGATAGAAACAACTTCTTTTGCAACATTTTCATCATAAGTGTGAGATGTCAAATTTCTTTTTTGTCTATAGTTATCCCATTTTTCAAGGTTAGAACGAAGTAGCCCCATTTTATTTGCTTGTCTAATCATCTCGTTAAAAGTCATACTATCAATATTTTCAAAAACAAAAGCTCCGTTTAAAAAATATCGTTTTATCATTTTAAGCGCTAAAGAGTATGTATATTCAAATCGTTGAATCATTGAATCTCTAGTTATCAAATTTGTTTTATCGTCATTATAAACTTTGATAACTTCAAATAAACTAGCTAAAGCTTTTTCAAATGCACTTAAATCAAGAGTTTTCATAGTTTAATCTTAGCACGGTTTAACAAATATGTCTATATAACCAAATTAAGTAATTTTTGTTGTATAATTAAAAAGTACACAATATATGAAATAAAGGAAAAGATATAATGCTAAGAGCTGGGATTGTAGGGCTACCAAACGTAGGAAAATCAACATTATTTAACGCACTTACAAGTGCAAAAAATGCACAAAGTGCGAATTATCCGTTTTGTACAATTGAGCCAAATGTAGGTGTTGTTGGTGTTCCAGACGAAAGACTTTATAAACTTGAACCGTTAGTTCATGCTGCAAAGGTTGTGCCTACTGCGATTGAATTTGTTGATATTGCAGGTCTTGTAAAAGGCGCAAGCAAAGGTGAAGGTTTAGGTAACCAATTCTTGGCAAATATTCGTGAAACAGATGCGATTATTCAAGTTGTAAGATGCTTTGACGACCCTAACACAATTCACGTTTCAGGCAAAGTTAACCCACTTGATGATATTGAAATTATCAATACAGAACTTGCTCTTGCTGATATGGCGTCTTTAGAAAAGAGAATTGCGAAAACTGCAAAAGTTGCAAATTCAGGCGATAAACAAGCTAAAATGGAAGTTAAAGTAATGCAAACTCTTTATGACAAACTTTCTGAAGCTACATTTATCAAGGTTGAAGAACTTTTTGACGATGAAGAAGAATTGAAATTTGCAAAACAAACTCAATTAATGAGCATTAAACCTGTAATTTACGCAGCAAATGTTTCAGAAGGCGACGTTGTAAACGGCAATGAATATACAAAATTGGTTGACGATTATGCAAAAAAACACGGCGCTGAAATGGTTATTATTTCTGCAAAAATCGAAGAAGAATTAGCAGATTTGTCACAAGAAGAGGCAAAAGAATTCTTGGCAGAATTAGGTATAACAAGTTCAGGTATTGAAAAAATGATTCAATCAGTTTACCACTTGTTGAACTTAAGAACATACATTACTGCGGGCGAAATTGAGGTTAAAGCTTGGACTATTACTGCTGGAACAAAGGCTCCTCAAGCTGCTGGTGTAATTCACACTGACTTTGAAAAAGGATTTATCAGAGCAGAAGTTATTTCTTATGAGGACTTCTTATCTTGCGACGGCTCTTATACAGTGGCTAAAGAAAAAGGCTTGATGCGTCTTGAAGGTAAAGATTATGTGGTTCAAGACGGCGATATTATGCACTTTAGATTTGCAAATTAATATAATTTGACTATAAAAATAAAAAACGCTTACATTTTTTGTAAGCGTTTTTTTATAAATATGTTATTTGTTTAATTCAGCTTTTGCGAGCCATTCCTCCATTCGAACAACACCATTAACTTTTTGGTTTGCCCTTAATTCATCAAGAGAATAAACTTTTCGCATAACGCCTTCTGGACCTTCACCTTGGGCTTTTGTCGTTGCAGTTTCTGCCTGACCTTTTGCAATTGTGTTGCCTTCAATTGTTACTATGTACATTTTCCCGTTGAGTACTCGGCAAGATTCAATAATACCAACGTGTCCGCCGTTACCGTCTTTATTTATCCACATCAATAAATCGCCACTTTTTGGTTTGTAAGTGCCGTTTTTACCGTTGCCAATTTTGCTTTTATCAGTGTAGCAACCTGCTTTTTTGGCTTTGCTTCTTAGTGACGGAGTATATGGTTCATAGCCGAAGGCTGAAAAATCGTTTCCGTAGCACCACGAAACAAACGAAGCGCAATATGGAGCCGTACTTTTCACTGGTGTTCTATGGTTTGGACTTTCAAAAGCCCTATATTTTCTAATATCAACGCTATCATTAGGGGTTTGTTCAATAACCCCTTTTCGAACTTCACCCTTTGCACGTTCTAAAGCGGATTTTGTCTTTCGTTGTGCGACTTGTCGTGCTTTTTGCTCTGGAGTTTCTTTCTGCGCAGTCGGAGTAGGCTTTTTACCACTTAACCAAACAGAATTAGTAAAAGATTCTTGTTTTGGCAGTTCAAAAGTGAAACTGCTAAAATTACCAGTAACCTTATTTTTATTATTTACATTGAAATTTCCGTTTAGCAAATAATATGTCCTCCTAAAAAGGCACAACTACACATGTTCTTTAAAACATGTGATATTAAAAAATTGCTCAAATCTCAAAAAATTTTACATAACTTTCAATAAAAATATTGACGCTAAAGAGAAATAAACGGCTAAGCCTAAAACGTCGATTGCAGTTGCGATAACCGGACCTGATGCAACTGCTGGGTCGATATCAAGTCTTTTCATTGCAAACGGTGTTAATGTACCGATAAGCGTTGCAAGTGCCATATTTAATGCCATTGCGACACCCACGATGATACCTAATTCTATATTGTGTTGCCAACCCCAAGTGAATAGCATTACAACTGCACCAAAGAAAGCACCGATTAAAAAGCCGATAAAACTTTCTCTCAAGATGTGTTTAAAAGTTGACGCCATTGTCAATTGACCTGTTGAAAGCCCACGAACAATAAGAGTAATACTTTGAGTTCCAATGTTACCTGCAAGACCTGCCAAAAGTGGCATAAATATTGCGATTATTGGTAATGCTTGAAGAGTTTTTCCATAGTAGTTTGCAACGTTAACCGCGATTAACTCCCCGATAAGTGTAACAAATAACCATGGAGTTCTTGCTCTAACTGATGTAAAAATGCTACCTTCAAGGATTTCGTCCTCGTCAATGCTACCTGTCGAAATACCAGAAGATGCGTAAATTTCTTCTGTTGTTTCTTCTTCAACCGCGTCTTGAGCGTCGTCCCAAGTTACAATCCCTCTTAAGTGGTTGTATTGGTCAACAACTGGAAGTGAGTCGAATTGGTATTTCATAAATACATCTGAAATAGTATCTCTGTAATCGTCAATATGTAATTTTACGATATCTGAATTCATTACGTCGACAATTTTTGTCTTGAATGGTGAAATTAAAAGACTTCTCAATGAAACAACACCAAGCAAATGTTCTTGTTTGTCTGTTACATAAACGTAATAAAGGTCGATATTGTCTTCTTCTGCTCTATCTCTGATGTAGTCCAAAACTTCTTTTACAGACATATCTGGCGTAACCGTCATATATAATGGGGTCATCATACCACCAGCAGTGTCTTCGTCGTAATTCATCAATTCTCTAACTTCTTCAGAGAATTTTTGTGGCAAGGATTCCAAATAAGCTTCTGTTTCATCCTCCTCCATATCACCCAAAACGTCGGCTGCGGCGTCGTGAGGAAGTTTTTGGATAATTCTTGCGGCTAAATCTGTATCAATATCGCCTAAAATTTCGACTTGTAGGTTAGGTGGAAGATATTCAATCATTTCGGCAGCTTTTTCTTCTTCAATCATATTGAAGCATTCAAGGCGTTCTTCTGGTTTTAACTCTTGAAAAATATCTGCCAAATCCGCAGAGTGAAAGCCGTTCAACTCCTCTTTTAATTGAGAATTTGAATCGTCCTCTAGGATTTCTCTTATTCTTTCGACTGTTGTTTGAATATCAATCATAGTTTTATTATATCTTAAATATTTTTTTTGACTTATAATATTTTTATTAAATTATTAAAAGTGAGGAAAAATGTTAAAAGATTTATTTTTAAAAGAAACAGAAAACGCAGTAATGCAAGCAATTAACGATAAAACATTAGGTCAAATGACAGAATACGCTCAAGGTTCTTTGGCGGTTGAAAAGCCTAAAAATCCTGAGTTTGGCGATTTTGCTATTAACGTATCAAGCTTGGCTCGCAATGCAAGAATTGCACCACCACAAATTGCGAACGCTATTGTTGAAAAATTAGGCAAAAACGGTTATGAAGCTACTGTTGCAGGCGGATTTATTAACTTTAAAGCTGGCAATGAGCTTTTAATGAACGCAATTGAAGAAATTTTCGTTAAGGGCAAAAATTATGGTAAACCTGAAAATGTTGAAGTTGAAAAAATAAATCTTGAATACGTTTCAGCAAATCCAACAGGACCATTCCATATTGGACACGGTCGTTGGGCAGCAATGGGAAGCGCTTTGGCTAACTTGTTGAAATTCTATGGACACGATGTTTTCCAAGAATTTTATATCAACGATGCAGGTTCTCAAATTCAAAAATTGGGTAATTCTTTAAAAATCAGGGTTAAACAAGAATTAGGCGAAGACGTTGATTTTCCTACTGATGAAGTTGAAAGAAAAAACTTCTACCCAGGAGAATATTTGATTCCTGTGGCTAAAAAATTCTTGTCAGAACACGAACCAACAGACGATGTAAAAGTGCTTTCTGACTATGCAAAAGTAGAAATGGAAAGATTGCAACGCGCTTTGTTAGAAAACTTTAGAGTACATTTTGATAACTTTTATTCAGAATTAGATTTGCACAAATCAGGCAAAGTTGAAGCTTCTTATAAAAAACTTCAAGAAAGTGGTAAATTATACGAAAAAGAAGGCGCAATTTGGTTTAAATCTTCTGAATACGGTGATGATGAAGATAGAGTTATCAAAAAAGCAGACGGTTCAAATACATATTTAACCGCTGATATTGCTTATCACAAAGATAAATTGGACAGAGGTTTTGACCGATTAATCAATATTTGGGGTGCTGACCACCACGGTTATGTTGCTCGTGTTAAAGCATCAATCGAGGCTTTGGGCTATGACCCTAATAAACTTGAAGTTCTTTTGGGTCAACTTGTTAACCTTGTTATCAACGGCGAACAAACAAGAATGGGCAAACGTAAGAATATGATTACGCTTGACGACTTGATTGAAGAAGTTGGTGTTGATGCAACTCGTTTTTGGATGTGTATGAGAGATATTGATAATACTCTTGATTTTGATATTGAGTTGGCAAAAAAATCAACAGATGAAAACCCAGTATTTTACGTTCAATACGCACATGCAAGAGCTTGTTCTATTTTGAGAAACACAGTTAATGACAGAAAAGACACTCAAACTGGTGAAACTATTAAGGCACCTTTGACACAAGATGAGCTTGATAATTTAATCAATCATTTTGATAAAAAACTTTTAGAAAACGATGTTGAAAACGCTAAAAAGTTGATTTTGAAACTTGAAGAATTCAAATCTACAATTGTAAATTCAGCTAAAAACAGAACTGTTTACACAATTTGCAGATATGTTCAAGAATTGGCAGCGGATTTTCATTCGTTCTACAATGCAACTCGTGTAATTACTGATGACAAACAAACAACATTAGCGCGTATTGCGCTTGTTTACGCAGTAAAATCAGTTCTAGAACAAGGCTTAGGTATTCTAGCAGTAACCGCACCTGAAAGAATGTGATTTAGTGAATGGTAAATAGTGAGTAGTGAGTCGAGTTGTGTCGTTGAATGGGTGAATGGTTGAACGGCTTAAAGGTTAACCTTTCAACCATTAAGCCATTAAGCCTTTCAACTTTTTTTAAGCAAGGCTTGAAAAATAATTAAATATCATTTATACTGATAAAAAAGAGGTATGAATATGGCTAAAAGTATTGTAAATAAA
>CAVCIX010000033.1:0-7797 GCA_963602505.1 Anaerovoracaceae bacterium
GAATAAATTTCGCTCATTTCATCAAAAATTAGCACATAATCATCAAAAATTTGGAAGAAATTCAACAATTTTTCATTAAAATAAGACTGATAAACCTCAATTCCTTCAAAATAAGCGTCCTCTTGAACTTTATTCAACAACTCTTTTGGTAATTTTTTATTCTCGTTTGAAATAAACTTATAAACAGGTAATATTTCAACTTCTTCAATCTTTTTGATAGATTTTTGCGTTTCGTTGTTAAAATACCTAATATCTACGATATCATCACCCCAAAGTTCAATTCTTATAGGGTTGTTGCCTAATGAGAACACGTCAATAATATCGCCCCTAACAGAAAATTCACCAATATCAGAAACCATAACCGAGCGCTTATAGCCATATTCTACAAGCTTTTTAGCAAATTCTGTCGTATCAATCGTCTGATTTAATTTTATTTTTATTGAATTTTCCTTAAAGAATTTTTCATCAGGAAACTTCTCCAATAAAGTTTTTACAGGCGTAAAAATAATATCTGGTTTTTGCCTAATAATTTGAACCTGCGAAGCGTATTCGTATTTATTTGAAGAAAGCGTTTCGTACATAGAAACACTTTGAAACGGCAAAAATGCGACCTCTTTGCTATAAATTTTTCTATAATCCGCCTGATATTTCAGTGCGCTCTGTTCATTTGAAGTTACAAAAATAAGCTTTTTATCAGAATATTCTTGAATTTTATTCAACAAAACGAGTCTAAAAAACGACGTAACACCACTGGCAACAAAAGAAGAACCCTTTGTAACCATTTTCTTTAGCTTTTCAAACTTGTCACAATTTATATTCAACATTATTGATTAATATTTGGACTTTGATAATCTACGCCAATATCCTTTAAAGCATTTATAAAGTGCTCAGCACAAGCCTTTTGTACATCAGGCGGAACAACTCTTAATAATTCAATAGTCTTTGAAATAACAGGGTCTTTGTCGTACCAACGATTACCATTTACAGGCTTAACCATTTCATAAAATTTATTAATAGCATCAACAGAAACTTTTTCTTCAATCTTCTTTAAAAAGACTTCTGCTTGTGCGCGTAATTCGTCTTGATAATTTTTTAACAGCTCAACAACTTCTAATAAAAGAGGGTCGTGTTCGTACCAACGTCTATATTCTTGCTTCATTTAACCCCTCCTGCGCAGTAACAATTTCAGGAGAAATTCTTTCAATTTTACCGCCCAGAGCTCTTATTTTAGCCTCAAAATTTTCATAACCTCTATCAATATGATGTAAGTTATTGATTTCAGAAGTACCTTCTGCCATTAACGCTGCAACAACTAGCGATGCACCTGCTCTTAAGTCACTTGCAGAAACGGCTGCACTTGTTAATTTTTTAACACCTTTTATAATCGCATGATTTCTGTCTTGATGAATGTCTGCACCCATACGTCTTAAGTCAGGAACTTGCATAAATCTGTTTTCATACAAGCTTTCGGTAATAATACCAACACCATTTGCAGTTGATAACAGAACCATTGCCATAGATTGTAAATCTGTTGGAAATCCTGGGTATGGTTGAGTTACAAAGTTTACAGTATTCAAGCGACCTTTTGCTGAAACCTCAATCGCAGTTGGTTCAATAAGTTTGATATTTGCACCCATTTTTAACAATTTGTTGTTAAAGAAGGTTAAATGTGCTGGGAAAATATTTCTGATAATTGCTTTTCCTCTAGTTGCAACAACTGCCGTCATAAATGTTCCAGCTTCAATTCTGTCTGGAATAGTTGTATATTCAATTGGATGAAGTTTATCTTGAGTAACACCATTGATAACAATATCAGATGTACCAGCGCCTGAAACTTCAGCACCCATAGCATTCAAGAAGTTTGCCAAGTCAATAATTTCAGGTTCTCTTGCTGCGTTTTGAATTCTTGTTTCGCCTTCTGCCAAAATTGCTGCCAACATAATATTTTCTGTTGCACCAACTGACGGAATATCTAAATAAACCTCAGCACCAGTTAATTTTGAAGCTTTAGCATGTACATAACCATTTTCAATTTTAATTTTTGCACCTAACGCTTCTAAACCTTTAATATGGAAATCTACACGACGTTCGCCAATTGCACATCCACCAGGAAGAGCAACAATAGCTTCTTTACAACGAGAAACAAGCGCACCTAAAATAATAAAAGATGCTCTCATTTTGCTAACAAGTTCATACTTAGCAGTAACGCTTGTAATATCAGTTGCATCAATAGTTACGGCTTTGTGTTCTTTATCGTATTCAGTTTTTGTACCCAAGCCTTGAATAACGCTCAACATAATTTCAACGTCAGTCAAATCAGGAACATTGTGGATTAAAGTTTTACCTTTTGCCAAAATTGCAGCCGCCATAAGCTTTAATACTGCGTTTTTAGCACCACCTATTTGAACCTCACCTCTTAGAGGAACACCACCTGTAACAATATATTTTTCGTCTAATCTATTTTCCATTACTTTAATAATATACTACAATAATACTAATACTGTTAATTTTTAAATAATTGTAACAAATTATCTAACAAAGTCAAAGCTTCTATGTCCGCTAAACGCTTGAATACCGATGTATTTAGCCGACATACCTAGCTCTTGTTCAATTCTGATAAGTTGGTTATATTTAGCCATTCTATCAGAACGAGAAGCAGAACCAGTTTTAATTTGTCCACAATTTGCAGCCACTGCAAGGTCTGCAATAAACGTATCTTCTGTTTCACCAGAACGATGAGAAGAGATTGCCGTATAACCAGCAGAATGAGCCATTGCAATTGCTTCAAGAGTTTCTGTTAAAGTACCAATTTGGTTAACTTTAATCAAAATTGAGTTACCAATTTTTCTCAAAATACCTTCTTGAAGACGTTTTGTATTTGTTACAAACAAATCGTCACCAACTAATTGGCATTTTGAACCGATTTTTTGAGTTAATAATCTCCAACCTTCCCAATCTTCTTCTGCCATACCGTCTTCGATTGAGATAATCGGATATTTTTCTACCCAACCAGCCAAGAAATCAACCATTTCTTCTCTAGTTAAGATTTTGCCTTCGCCAGCAAGAGTGTATTTGCCGTCTTCATAGAATTCGCTAGATGCTAAATCCACACAAATTTTAACTTCATCAGTTGTATATCCTGCATTTTGGATAGCTTGAATAATCATTTCAATAGCTTCTTCATTAGAAGATAAATTTGGAGCAAAACCGCCTTCATCACCAACTGATGTAACATAATCTTTATCTTGTAAAATATGTTTTAACGCATAAAAGATTTCAGAACCCATTCTTACTGCCTCTTGGAAGCAATCTGCGCCAACAGGAGCAATCATAAATTCTTGGCAATCAATGTTATTATCAGCATGAACACCACCATTGATAATATTCATCAATGGAACAGGTAATGTAATTGCTGAAATACCGCCTAAATAACGATATAAAGGCATTTTGTAAGCTTGAGCAGCTGCTTTTGCAACGGCAAGAGAAACACCTAAAATTGCGTTCGCACCCAAACGAGATTTGTTATCAGTACCGTCAAGTTCAAGCATTAATCTGTCAATGTTGTATTGATTTGATGCATCTTCGCCGATTAATTCAGGAGCAATAATATTATTTACATTGTTAACTGCCTTGATAACACCTTTACCGCCAAAGCGAGTTCTATCATTATCGCGCAATTCCAAGGCTTCGTAAATACCAGTTGAAGCACCTGAAGGTACAGCTGCTCTACCAACAACGCCTGAAGCTACTTTTACATCAACTTCAACAGTTGGATTACCTCTAGAATCTAAGATTTGTCTAGCTACAATATCTTCAATAAGTGTTGGCATATTTTTCTCCTTGATTAAGCTACAAACAGATTATTTCACAAAAATCATACTATTTCAATAGTAATACTGTTTATGTTATTATATATTTATAAATTAAAGGAGATTGTCATGGGTATCAAATCAATTATTTTGGCTGCCGGCAAAGGCACAAGAATGAAATCAGAAAAATCAAAGGTTTTGCATAACATTTTTGACAAAACTTTATTAGGCTACGTGCTAGACGCGGTAAACAATACACACATGGTTGAGCAATCGTATGTTATTGTTGGACACCAAGCAGAAGCCGTTACAGAGTTTGTTAATAATAACTACAGTAACAACGCTAAAACGTTATTACAAAGTCCTCAACTTGGAACAGGTCATGCAGTTAGTATGGCGTGCCAAGAATTAGAAAATTTTGACGGAGAAGTTATTATTTTATGCGGTGATACTCCATTAATCACCTCTGACACAATCGCTAATTTTATTGATTACCACAAGGAAAATAAAGCTGATATTACAGTAATGAGCGCTATTTTCGAAAATCCTTTCAATTACGGAAGAATTGTTAGAAATATAGACAGAACTTTGAAGAAAATCGTTGAAGAAAAAGACGCTTCTTTTGAAGAAAAACAAATTCAAGAGGTTAACGCAGGTATTTACTGCATTAATTGGCAAAAAGTTAAAAAAGCCTTCACAGAATTAAAGAGCAACAACGCTCAAGGCGAATACTATTTGACAGATATCATTTCTTGGGGCGTAAAACACGACTTAAACGTTCAAGCTTACACCCTAAAAGACAATACAGAAATTTTAGGAATTAACTCAAAAATTCAGCTTGCAGAAGCTGCAAAAATATTGAACAAACGTACACTTACAAGATTAATGAAGAATGGCGTTACAATCGTTGACCCTGATACAACTTGGATTAGCGAAGATACTGAAATCGGTACAGATACTATCGTTTATCCGTCAGTTTTCATTAACGGCAAAAACAAAATCGGTTCTAACTGCTCAATCGGACCTATGGCACACATTAGAGGCAATGTTGAAATTGGCAACCACGTTAGAGTTGGCAACTTTGTAGAAGTTAAAAACTCAATTATAAAAGACAACACAAACGTTTCACACTTGAGTTACGTTGGCGATAGCGAGCTTGGCTCTCACGTAAACATCGGCGCAGGAACAATTACTGCAAACTACAACCCAGTAACAAAAGTTAAAAACAGAACAATCATCGGAGATTACGCAAACACAGGTTCAAATTCTGTTCTTGTTGCACCAATTCAACTCGAAGAAGGCGCATTTGTAGCAGCTGGCTCTGTTGCAACAAAAAATGTTAAAGCTTGGGCTTTAGCTCTTGGCAGACCTGCAATGAAAATCTTTGAAAATTGGGTAAAGAAAGCAAAATAGGGGGCTAAGATGGCAATAAAACCTTGGACAGAATATTTTTTAGACTTAGCTAAAACTTGCGCTAGTCGTTCAAACTGCATAAGAGCACAAGTTGGTGCGGTAATCGTTGGCGAAGACAAAAAAATCAAAGCAACTGGTTACAATGGAACACCTTCAAAAGTTGAATCTTGCGCAGAACGCGGTTATTGTTACCGTATTGAAAACAACATTGAATCTGGAACTAGATACGAAACTTGTCGTTCTATTCACGCAGAACAAAACGCTATTATTCAAGCTGGACAAGACCGTTGCAAAGACGCAACTATGTACATTTGGGGTCATCAAATGATTTGCATACTTTGCAAAAGATTTATTGTTCAAGCGGGAATAAAAGATGTTTACTTGCAAAAAGACGAAAACAGTGAAGTTCTTCACGTTTCTGTTGACGATATTAGAAAAGACTTAGAAAGCTATAAATAATTTAGTTTTATAAAAAGAAAAGGGCGGTTTTGAGAAATTCTCAAAACCGCCCTTTTTAAAACTTATTTTTACTTATACATTCTTTGGATTCTATCTTTTCTGATTTTGTTATCTAACTTGTCTAATCTGTCCATTAATGTATAGTTCAATTTATCTTTTTCCATTTGCAAAGCATTTCTAGTGTCCATAGCATGCAATGCTCTCAAATCAGAATTTGATCCAATTGAATTCATCATAGCTAATTGAGAACTAGCTGTATTCATCATTCTAAATGCTGCGTCGCTTCTACCTACTGCGTAAATCATATTACCTACCTCAATAAATATTACAATATTATTTTTAACACATATTTATTAAAAACGCAAATAATAAAATTTGCTAGTAAAAACTACTTGCCGTAAACATTTTTAACAAAACAAAATGTAAACTTTTGTAACATGGAAGAAATTATCGTTTAAAAGTGTGATAATTGCATTACAAAAAGTGGTATAATACTAGTGGATAAAGTTATTGGTACACAAAACAAAAAGGATTACATGAACGATATTCAACTCCAAAACGATTTAGACAGATTACTTGAAGTCTTACCCCCTAAAATAACTAAGTTATTGACGCACGATTCGTTAAATGACGTAATTGAGTTAGTACTCGACATTGGTCGTTTGCCTGAGATAAGACACTCTGGAGGAAAAATTGAAAGTCTTACTTGTGATCCAATAACATACGATGATTTGGACTACATAACAACTAGAATTCCTGAATTTACATCAGACAATCGTTCTGGTATCGCAGGAACTTTGCACAGAATAAGTGCAATTAGAAATAGACAAGGTCGTGTAATAGGTTTAACTTGCAGAATTGGTAGAGTTGTAACAGGTACAATTGCGTGCATAAAAGATTTCGTTATGCAAGGAAAAAGTATTTTATTCCTTGGAAAACCTGGGGTTGGTAAAACTACAAAACTTAGAGAAATTTCTCGTTTAGTAGCTGACGAACTAGGTAAACGTGTTGTAATTGTTGACACTTCAAATGAAATTGCAGGTGATGGTGATACTCCGCACCCTGCAATTGGTAAAGCAAGAAGAATGCAGGTTAGACAACCTGAATTTCAAAAAGATATTATGATTGAGGCGGTTGAAAACCATACGCCTGAAGTTATCGTAGTTGACGAAATTGGTACAGAAGCAGAAGCTCAAGCAGCAAGAACGATTGCTGAACGTGGGGTAATGTTAATTGCAACTGCTCACGGTCAAAGTTTGGAGAACTTGATTAAAAACCCTGCTTTATCAGATTTAGTCGGCGGTATTCAATCAGTCACCTTAGGTGACGATGAGGCAAAAAGAAGAGCTTCGCAAAAAACCGTTCTAGAACGTGAAAAACAACCAACTTTTGACATTGTTATTGAAATTTTAGATAGAAATACCTTGGCGGTGTATAAAGATGCAGCCGAAGCGGTTGACTATATTCTTAGAGGTTGGCCAATTCGTCCTGAAATCAGAAAAGTTGATAAAACTTACGATAACAAACCTGCTGAAATTAAAGAGGAAGAACATTTAATTCCAGTAGAAGCACCAAAAGAAACTAATCAGCAAATTATCGACAAGATTAATGAGGCTGACAAAAAATTAACTCAACAAGACCCTGCAGATAGATTAAAATTCAGCTTTAACAGAAAAGATTACGTAAAAGAAGCTAAAAAGTTCAAAAAAATCTATCTTTATGCAGTATCCCGTTCAATAGTTGAAAAAATCATCGAAAGATTGGACTTAAACGCAGAAATAACAAAGAATATTGACGAAGCGGATTTAGTTATTGCTCATAAAAACTTCGCAAAAGGTGGCGCTAAAATCTTGAGTACCGCAAATAACTATCGTTTACAAATCTTTTATGTAAAAACAAATTCAATGGCGCAAATTCAAAAAGTTGTCAAAGAAGCGCTTGATATAAGAGAATCTTCTCAAGCGTTACAAGGATACTATGACGATGCAGAAAAAGCGCTTGATGAAGCAAAAAGCGCAATTGATAAGATTTTAGCAGGTGCAAGAAACATTGAACTTTCACCTCAAAATCAACAAATAAGAAAAATGCAACACGAACTTGTTGAACAACACAATCT
>CAVCIX010000033.1:7807-16390 GCA_963602505.1 Anaerovoracaceae bacterium
GTCGGAGGTCAAGATTACAAAGGCTAATAAATAAAACAATAAAAAAGGGCGGAACGCGAATACGTTCCGCCCCTTTTTATTAAATATTATTTTTCAATTTTTACCATTTGAGTATAAAATTCATACTTATTATTACCTAAATCTTCAATATAAACTTCTCTATAGCCAGCCTCTTTTCCGTGCGCAGGGCCTGTAATATAATACAATACTCCATCTTTTTTTCGTTCATTTGGTGCGTGGTAATGTCCTGCAAAAACTGCTAAAACATTATCGTGTTCAGAAATAATTCTGAAATATTGTTCAGGTCTGAATAAATTGTGAGTCGAATTTGGACGTTGATTCATCAATGGAAAATGTTGAAAAATTACGACTTTTTTATCTTTATATTTGTCTAATTGTTTTTCTAACCATTGCAAAGTATCATTGTTATAATAGCCATTTTGTGCAGGTATAATTTCTTTTGAGCCATCAATAAAAATAAAAACAAGTTTGTCTTTTTTCATAACAAAATTAAAATCTTTATGATTACGTTTTAGACTTCTGTTAACCATTTTTCTATATTCAGCTTTTGATAAACCGCCCGCTTTAAAGCAATCGTGGTTACCTATTTCAATATAATAAGGAACATCCATTTTTTTTGCGGTTTTTAAGAATTCTTTCAACATTTCTTTTTTTGCAGAATCAATGTTATCACCTGTGAATACTACAAAATCTAAGTCAGGAGTTTTATTAATTTGTTTTATTAAATTATTAAAGTGTTCAATTGATTTTTCAGTTGCATCAAAGTGCAAGTCAGTAACTTGGATAAATCTAATATCCTTCGCATAAACAGAGCTTGAAAAAATCAACGCTACAACAATTAAAAATAAAATATTAAAAAATCTTTTCATATTTGATAAACCCTAATTAATATGTTAAACTACAAGCATTATAACATAATCGTGTATATTAAGGAGATAATATGAATAAAATAAAACAATTTATTTCAGAACATCCTGACTTATCAGCGATTGCGCTTTTGGGCGTACTTTGCGGGTTGTTCTTATTTTGGGGATTAAACTTTTATCCACTTTTAGATGTTGATGAAACTCGATATGCAATTATGTCCAGAGATTTGGCAAATTCTAACGATTGGAACGTATTGTTGTTAAATTCTGTTCCATTTTTAGAAAAACCACCATTTTATTTTTGGATAGTAGGCGCATCAATCAAATTTTTCGGTAATTTCAGCGCATTTGCAGTAAGATTTCCAATCGCGTTAATGGCAACATTTTTAATTTATTTCACATACTTCTTCGGAAGAAAAGTTTTATCAAGAAAATTCGGCTTAATCAGTGCTATTGTACTTTTAACAAGCGTTTTCTTCTTGATTTTGTCACACGTTGCAATTCTAGACATGGTACTTACAGTTTGGATTGCAAGTGCGTTATATAGTGCATTTTTAAGCTATTTTGTAAAAGACCAACATAAAAAATATTGTTGGTGGGGATTTTGGACATTTGCTGGACTTGGATTTTTGGCAAAAGGTATTTTAGCGATTGCTATTCCCTTTGTAGTAATGTTCCTATACTGCTTATGCACTAAAACCTTGAAAGACTTCTTCAAACCATTACACTTTTTAGTAGGTTTGTTCGTATTCCTATTAATTGCACTACCTTGGCACGTTGTCATGTTCAGAGATTACGGTTGGGAATTTATACACGAATATTTTATTCGACATCACTTTGCAAGATTATTATCATCTGATGAATTAGGTAGAGAACGTTCATTTTTCTACTTTATTCCAGTATTTATAATAGCATTTTTACCTTGGACATTTATATTCTTAGCTTCAATTACAGATGGAATAAAAAAATTAATCAACAAATACAAACAATTTGAAGGAAAATGGTTCCAAAAATTATGGAATATTACAAGTGCAGAAAATACAGATCAAAAAATCATTTTATTTTCTTCTTTGTTCTTCCTTGTAATTTTTGGAGTAATGAGCATTTCTAGCAATAAACTTCCAACATATATTTTGCCAGCATTACCTGCTGCTGCATTATTAACAGGCTACTTCTGGTGCGAATCAAAAGAAGATACAGAACAAGCTATATCCATTTCAACATACTTGGTATCAACTATATTCATTTTGACAGCGTTGATTGCATCATTTGCATTTTTATTCTTACCAACACCATTGATTGAACTATTTAGTCCATTCAAATACACTGTCATTATTGGTTGTGCATTTGTTGGTATTTTGTTAATGCTAAAATTAAAAACTCAAGAATCCTTGTCAATCTTTTCAGGATACGTAATTACAATGTTCTTTGTAATCACATTTGCCGTAACTAACCTATTTGGTATGATTTACGCAAAAGGAGAAAATGAATTAGTATTATTCTCAAATTACGCAAACACAACAAACGCAAGACTTGTAACCTTTGACTTTGCAGTAAAACCAAGTACAAAAATAAACTATAACGATTATGTGTACTTTATTACAGATAATGATTTTGACAGATTATCAGAACTTGTTGCAAATAAAGGATATCCCGTTTACGTAATTGTTAAAAATAGACAAGTTCAAGAAAACGGATACAAGGATAAACTTGAGCAAAACTTGAAGTTAAATCTTTTGGTAGAAGGCAAAAAATACTCTCTATACCTAAATAAATTGCTACCAGACAAGTTAAAAGTTAATCCATACATTAACTAACAATTTAATATACGTAACATAAAAAAGCGTGCTGAAATCATTTTGTCAAGGCAAAAATCAGCATGCTTTTACGTAAATTCATTAAATTTTCTTCATTAAGAATGTTAATAATCCTAATACGTACGCATATTAGGGGGCATGGTCAATTGTAAAAATTTTAAGCAATTTCTTTACTTGTAAATGAACCACCACTAGACTATTATAATCATGTCGAAAGCAAATAGGGAAGATTTAAGGAAAAGAAAGACAAAGGGGTGGTGGCACAACCGCATTAAGAATAGCAAAGAAAAAGATTTTACATTATTTAAGTATTGAAGATTAGGAAAAGATTAAAATAGATTTATTTATAAAAAAATATACATTACAAATTACAATACAATAAATTTCAGACATATTTAAACTATTAATAAAAACATAAACTTGGGAAAATTTGGGATAGTTGATAAAATTGCCGAAAGGCAATTTTTTATTATATAATTAAACTATGGAAGAAAATCGCACTTCAAAAACAATTATATCAATGATGTCAGGAACGTCTTGTGACTCAATAGACGTCGGATTGTGTTTAGTAAAACCTGATTTAAGTTGCAGTCTAATTGACGGCTTTAACTTTGAATATCCGCCTGAAATTAGAAATCATATTTTTGAAGTTTTTCATAAAGGCGCAAAACTAGAAGATATTTGTAAACTTAATTTCGTTATCGGACATTGCTTTGCAAATGCTGCGAATGAGATGATAAAACGCCACGGAAAGCCTGATTTTATAAGTTCTCACGGTCAAACAGTTTATCACTATCCAAAAGATAGTAAAATTGCAGGAATTTCAGAAAAAAGCACCTTACAAATTGGCGAGCCTTCTGTTATTGCGCAAAAAACAGGTTGTATGACAATTGCAAATTACAGAACCGCTGATATTGCGCAAGGTGGAAATGGCGCACCGTTAGTTTGTTTTGCTGATGAAACATGGTTTAAGCCTTTGAATAAAAATATTGCAGTCCAAAATATTGGCGGAATTTCAAACGTAACAGTTGTTTCCAAAGATTGCGCAACCTTCGGTTTTGACACTGGACTTGGCAATATTATGATTGATTATTGTTGCCAAAAATTCTTTGACAAACCTTACGACAAAGACGGTGAATTTGCTCAACAAGGCACCGTTTCGGATAGTTGGTTAAATTGTCTTTTAGAAGATGAATATTACTTTACAGAACCGCCAAAAACTACTGGCAGAGAGTATTTTTCAAGTGCGTACATCGAAAATGCTTTAAAAATGGCACCTGAAAACAAATATGATATTATGGCGACAGTTACAGCGCTAACTGCAAAAACTATCGCGCAAGCTTATGAAAGATTTGTTTATCCAAACACTGATATTGACGAAATTATTCTTGGTGGTGGCGGAGCATACAATCCAACATTAATAAAATTTTTAAGAAAATATCTTCCAAACTCAGTTGAAATAAAATCACACGAGGATTACGGAATTTCCAATAACTTCAAAGAAGTAATGGCATTTGCACTACTTGGTTATTGCACTTATTACAAAATTCCAAATAATGTTCCAAGTTGCACAGGCGCTATTCAACCTGTTGTTATGGGGCAAATTAGTTATTAACGAGCGACCTTATCGCGTCTGGAATATAATTAATTATTTCTGAAGCTAAAACAGAGTATTCAGTAAGATATTCACTTGCAAATTCCCCTGCCAAACCGTGCAAATACACACCTGTTTTGCAGGCTTCAAACGGAGTCAAACCTTGTGCAAGTAATCCTGAAATCATTCCGCAAAGAACATCTCCTGCCCCTGCTTTTGATAAAGCAGAATTTCCAGTATCATTTGTGTAAATATTCAATTTTTTAGAGCAAACAATGGTTCTATGCAACTTTAAAACCGTAGTGCATTTAAAGTTCAAAGAAATTTCAGTCGCTGCATCTTCAGGATTCTCCAAAATTTCATCAACGGATTTGTTTAACAATTTTGAAGCCTCTTTTGGATGAGGGGTTAAAATCAATCTATCAGGTAGCACGATTTTTTTGAATTTCGCCAACAAATTTATACCGTCGGCATCTAAAATAACTGGCACATCTAAAATTGCAAGTTCAGTCATAATCGACTTAAACATCAATATTGCAGGTGTTTCAGTTGAAAATCCACAACCAAAAGAAATAACATCATAATTTTTTAAAACATTTTTTGCATGTTTTATTGGAATCAAAACAATATCAGGCGTTTTTGCAGCAACCGCATTCAAAACACTCGGACAACTAGCAAGCGCAACATATCCGCAACCAACCTTCAAAGCAGAAATGCTCGACAAATACGCAGCACCTGAATAATTCGGAGAACCAGCAATGTTTAAAACCTTGCCGTAAGTTCCTTTGTGCGAGTCTTGCTTTCTTTTAGGCAATTTAATTTCTGTCATTTTAACCTACTTGTCTTATAGCTTCATATAAAACAATAGCAACTGAATTAGATAAATTCAAGCTTCTTTGACCTGCCTTCATAGGTATAGTTATAGATTTTGCACCGTCAGCAAAAAGAATATCTTCTGGAATACCTCTTGATTCTGGACCAAAAACTAAAAAATCACCCTCTTGGAATTTTGTATCAAAATACGAAACCTTCGATTTTGTTGTCAAATAGTAGAAATTAGAATTTGGAAATTGTTTTTTTAACTCGTCCAAAGACTCAATTCTTTGAACATTCACGCTATCCCAGTAATCTAAACCTGCTCTTTTTGTGTATTTATCTGAAAGCGAAAAACCTAATTTCCCTACAAGGTACAAATTTGCACCCGTACAAGCACATAAACGCGCAATATTACCTGTATTTTGAGGAATTTCAGGTTCGTAAAGAACAACATTAAATTGTCGAATATTCATAACTTCCATTATTTTTCTTCTTTAACAAAAAATTTCTTACTTTCAAATACAACAGGAACGGCTCTTAATACGCATAACAAAATTGCGATTTCCGCAGCCAATGCACCAACTAATAAAATGCACCAAGCAAGCCATCCTGGCATTGCAGGATTATAAGCAATAATAAAGAATGAAAAAGCAACGGCCTTAGCTACAGCGTAACCAATTTTCATAACTTTTGAACCGCAAAGCCATTGATTAACTGGGTCATCAAGCATACTGCCTTTGCCAAAAGGAATTAAACCTTGTTCCAAGGCTACACTTCTCAAGCTATCAGTTAAAACGCCTCTTGTAACTACAATTAATGGGAATATTACTGGAATCCAACCCAAATGAGCAAACATAATCCAGTATGAATATTCAGCAATTCTATCACCCATAATATCTAAAACTGCGCCCAATTTACTTGTTTCATTAAATTTTCTGGCAACATAACCGTCTAAACCGTCTAAAGCAAACGCCAAAACTGTTAAAATGATAGAAGCCAAATATGCACCAGCAGATTCTTTAAAATACAAAAGTCCAACTGCAATGAAAACTAAAAAAATACGAAAAATACTTATAATGTTTGCCATATATCCCCCAATTTTATAAAAAATAAGGTGCATAAAATATGCACCTTAAAAATTTTACTGTTTCAATCTTGAAAGCGCGAAATTACGTTGATCAACACTCTTCAATTTGTTTTCATCCAACATAATTTTTTCAGCTTCATCAAGAATTCTAACAACGTTAAAACCATTTTCGCCGTCAGAACGAGCTTTTTTACCTGATTCACAACAAGCAATAAAGTGTTGGCACTCAAGTTTTAATGGTTCAATTTCTAGATAATCAATGTGAATATCAGTCGCTGGACCGTCTTTTTTGTTATCGAAAACTTGTAATTTATTTTCTTGTAAAGTATCGTCCAAAATTGCAGTAGCCTTAGTTCCTCTAACTAAAAGGCGAACGTGCTTCATCGGAGTAATCCAGCTATCAGAAATTTGACCTATTGCACCATTTTCAAATTCAATAGTCAAATGAGTGATGTCCATAATTTCATTTTTATCTGATGAACAACCAACTGCTGAAATAACTTGTTTTGGTTCTTGACCAATTACGTAAGCCATCATAGAAACATCATGAGGAGCTAAATCCCACATAACACTTCTGTCATTTTTAAAGTAGTTTACGTTTAATCTATCACTTTGAGCATAAACAACTTCACCCAAGTCGCCTTCATCAACTAGCATTTTCAAACGATTTACCGCAGGATGATACAATAATAAGTGACCAACCATTAGAACAAGTCCTTTTTCATCAGCAATTTTCTTCAATTCTTCTGCTTCTTTTGCTGAAGTTGAAATAGGTTTTTCAACATATACGTGACGACCTGTTTCAAGTACTTGTTTAACAAGTTTAAAGTGTGTATGACTTGGAGTAACAACTGCAACCGCAGTTATTTCATCGTTGTTTAAAATTTCATTAAAATCAGAAGTTGTGTGAACATTTGGATATTGTTCTCTAACCTTTTGAAGGTTTTCAGCGTCTAAATCGCAAACTGTATGTAAAGCTTCCAAATTATAGAAGTTACGAACAATGTTTCTTCCCCACAATCCACAACCAATGACTGCAACTTTTTGTTTTTTCATACTATTTCCCTATAAATTTTAACCACAAAAGAGGACTATTTTACATCCTCTTTTATGATAATCAAATTATTACTAATTTTCATCGCGCAAGTTGGAAGCACAACATCAGCCAAACCATCTGCGATACTTATAATTTTTCCTGCACCAAGGACTACTTCTTCACCTTTGTAAGTAAATACGTAATCCGTATTTCTGTCAGATCTTATTGTTATTTTTTCCATAGTCTTAATCTTCTAAACAATAATACTAGTCAAAAACATAATTGATGATTGCTGCTTCTCTAGCTCTTTTTACAGCTTTAGCAACCATTCTTTGGTGTTCTGCACAGTTACCTGTTACACGGCGAGGAATAATTTTTCCTGCTTCTGTTAAATATCTTTTTAATTTTGCAGCATCTTTGTAATCGATTGATTCAACGTGATCAGCACAGAAACTGCAAGTTTTACGTTTTTTCTTATCATTTAAGTCTTGTTTTGCCATTTAATTATCCTTTCTTATGCAAATATAACTTATTATCTTTTCTTAGAATGGAATTTCGTCTTCACCGATTAGTTCATCACCAATTTCAGATTCTGCAAATTTAACGATATCTTCGCTAAAATCAGTTGCAGAAGATGAAGAAGATTCACCCATTAATTCAATAGCGTTTGCGTCAATCTCAAAGATTTTTCTTTCAACGCCATTTTCATTTTTTACATTAGCTGTTTCTAATCTACCTTCAACTAAGACTTTTGAACCTTTTGACAATTTAGAAACAACCTCGTCTAAAGAATTACGTTTAACAAGTACTCTTATCAAAAGTTCTTCTTTATCACCGATATTTAAAACAAACGCAGAAATAGGAACGTTATTAGATGTAAAACGTTTTTCTGGATTTCTAAATAATTTTCCTGTTACTACTGCTTTTGCTACTGTCATTTATTTTTACCTATACTGAAGCTTTTTCTGATACTTCTAAGAACATTGTTCTTAAAACGTTATCATTTAATTTTAATGAACGTTTTAAATCAGCAACTTTTTCTGCTGGTAAAGATAAAACTGTGTTTACAAAGAAACCATCTCTTGATTTTTGAATATCGTAAGCTAATTTTCTACGACCCATTTTATCTCTAGATTCAATTTTACCGCCCATTTCAGCAACTTCTGCGTCGAATTTTTCTAAAGTTTTATCAACGTCTTCTGTATCTAAATTAGGTTTGTAAATTGTTAATAATTCGTATTTTTTCATTTTTTCTCCTTATATACTAAATTAATCTATAAAAATATATTATCATAAACAAAAAAATTACAATAAATATTCTGCAAAAAAACTATACTCAGCAGGTC
>CAVCIX010000034.1:0-8786 GCA_963602505.1 Anaerovoracaceae bacterium
AATGTGATAATAAAAATTTTATTAATAATTTGCGAATATCTTAAATTTTGGGATAGAAAGAGATTAACGTTATATAATTTGATAAAAAATAACAAATATTCTTTAGCATTTTTAAAAGTACAATTTCAACGCAGATTTTATGAATTAAAAATACAGGAACTCAATAGTGAAATAAAAATTTTGAATAATCATTTATCAAATTATAATTTTGCTAATAAGATGAAAGCTTATTCTGAATTATCGGCAAGAATTTTTAAACATCATTTATACAAAAAATATATTCAAAATTGCAGGGAAAAATATAAATTAGAAGAACTAAAAACAAAATCTCAGAGATTTATAAATGATTACCCCGTTGTTTTAAGCACAACATATTCTTTAAAAAATTGCTTAGATACAAATGTTATGTATGATTATGTAATCATAGATGAAGCATCTCAAGTTGATTTATGTACGGGAGCATTGGCGCTTGCGTGTGCAAAAAATGCGGTAATTGTCGGAGATTTGAAGCAATTACCAAATGTTGTAGATTATGAATCTGCAAAGCAAACAGATAAGATTTTTTCTCAGTATAAACTTGATGAAGCATACAGATATAAAAATCATTGTTTGCTATCTTCTGTTTCAGAATTATTTAAAAATGCGCCAAAAACATTACTCAAAGAACATTACCGTTGCCACCCTAAAATTATTGAATTTTGTAATAGAAAATTTTATAACGATGAATTAATAATTTTAAGTGATGTAAAGACTGATAGAACGCCATTAGTTTTATGCTATACAACTGCGGGAAATCATTCTAGAAATCATTATAACCAAAGACAAATTGACATAATAACCAATGAAATTATTCCAAAATACAATTTGTGTTTGGATGATAATTCTTTAGGTATTGTTACTCCATATCGCAATCAAACAAATGCATTACAACAAACTTTTAAAGGTACAACCGTAAAAGCTGACACTGTCGATAAATTTCAAGGACGAGAAAATAAAGTAATTATTATTTCTACAGTTGACGATGAAATAAGTGATTTTACAGACAACCCAAATAGATTGAATGTTGCAATTTCAAGAGCAATTGAACAATTAATATTAATTGTTAGCCCTGAAAAAGTTAGCCAAGATAAAAATATTAGTGACCTTATAAATTATATAAAGTATAATAATTTAGAGGTTTATGATAGTAAACTTTACTCAATATTTGATTATCTTTACAAATGCTACGAACAAAGAAAAAGAGAAATTTTGACAAAACAAAAGAAAATATCAAAGTATGATAGTGAAAATTTAATGTTTGCATTCATTAATAACATTTTAAATAAATATTATAATAATCAGTTTGAAGTTACTCCGCATGTACAATTAAAAACTATTTTAAAAGACACTTCTTTATTAAATTATGGACGTGAAATGCAATACGCACTTAATGATTTAACTCATATTGATTTTGTAATCTACAAATCAATTGATAATTCACCTTTTCTTGCAATTGAAGTTGACGGATATAAATATCACCAAGAAGGATCACACCAAGCCGAACGTGATAAACTCAAAAATAAAATATTAGAGAAATATAATATTCCATTGCTAAGATTCAAGACAAATGGCAGTGATGAGAAAAAAATATTACTAGAAAAAATCAAAGAAATAATTTAATTTTTCTCATTCTTGCGAGAATAGATAAGCATTATCGTTATATCTATCTTCTAGATAATAGATATTATTTGTAGTGTTGAAACTGTCTGAATAATATGTTATAGAGGTAGAGGTTTCGTTATCCCTGTGAAAAGTATTATTACCGTATTGGGTTCTTTAGCGAAGCCTTTCTTATTTGTTTTGCAAGTTTGATTTAGAATAATTTTTACTTATAGTTTCACCCAAGCCACAAAATTTCTTTTTTCTTATAAAGTTTTGTGGTAATATATTAGGCGAGGTTTGGAAGTATGGCAACTAAAGAACTAACGAGTGGACAACCCCTAAAGTTAATATTAGAGTTTATGTTTCCTATTTTTATAGGGAACCTGTTTCAGCAACTTTACAACTTTGCCGACGCCGTAATCGTTGGCAGATACGTTGGAATTAAGGCGCTGGCTGCCGTTGGAACTACTGCGCCTCTATTATTTTTCGTTATAAGTTTTATTTTCGCTTCAACTCAAGGTTTTACAGTTGTTTTAGCCCAAAGATTTGGCGCTAGAGATTACGACATGGTGCGAAAATCTTTTACAACTTCCGTTTATCTATCTGGCGGTTTAATGCTTGTAATGACGTTTTTATCAACCCCTTTCACATATCAAATGCTTGCTTTTTTGAGAACGCCCTCTGACATTATCGATATGGCAAACATCTATTTATTCATTATGTTTGCGGGGATTTTTGCAACAGTTTTTTATAACCTATCTTCAAACGTAATCAGAGCCTTAGGCGATAGCAAAACTCCGCTTTATTTCTTAATTTTTTCATCAATTTTAAACGTATTTTTGGCTTTGCTATTTGTTGTTAAGTTCAAAATGGGCGTCGCTGGTGCAGGTTGTGCAACGGTTCTAGCCCAATTTGTCGCAACAATTCTTTGCGTAAGTTTTATGTTTTGGAAATTTCCAATTTTATATTTGCAAAAAGGGGATTGGAAAATTGATAAAGACTTTATGCTAGAACATTTAAGAATTGGTATTCCAATGGGTTTTCAGATGTCTATTCTAACTCTTGGAATTTTGGCGCTTCAATACGTTTTAAACGGTTTAGGCTCAATCGCAGTTGCCGCATACACAACTGCAATGCGAGTTGACCAAATCTTTTCACAAGTTTTTGTCGCATTAGGCGCAACAATGGCAACCTTTACCGCGCAAAACTTTGGCGCAAACAAAATGTCTAGAATTAAGCAAGGCGCAAAATCTGCTTTGGGCATAGTTCTTACTGTAACCACAGTCGCAGTTTTAGTTTTAACCTTCTTCTCGCAAGATTTAATCAGAATGTTTATGAGCGAACCGAATGCAGAGGTTATCCGTCTTGGCGCATTATATCTACACATAATAATGATTTTCTTCATCTTCCTAGGCTTGCTTTTGCTTTACAGAAACGTTCTACAAGGTATGGGGCAAGTCGTTGTTCCTTTAATTTCAGGCACTACAGAACTTATTATGAGGGCAGTTTTTGCCTTTGTTTTAGGGTTTAAGTTTGGATTTTTAGGAATATGTTTTGCAACCCCTGCGGCTTGGTTTGGCGCAACAGTTGTGCTATTTAGCGGATATAAAATCAGCTTATTAAAAATTTTAAAAAACAGACGTAAACATTAACAAAGATTGGAATAAAAATGGTAAAAGTATTAAGCAAACAAAAGAATTCTCGCATGTGCTTTATTTGTGGAATGGACAACCCAATGGGGTTCAAATCTCAATTTTACAATATGGAGGACGGAAGCGTTATAACACCAGTAAAATACCTAGTCGAGCACCAAAGTTTTCCTCAAAGAGTTCACGGAGGCTTGATTGCGACAATGTTGGACGAATTAGCTTGTCGCGCATACTGGGTAAACGGTGATTATACACTTGGCGTAACCACATCAATGGAACTAAAATACAGAAAACCAGTGCCTTACGAGGAAAATTTATTTGGGCAAGGCTACGTAATTTTAGATAAATCAAGAATGTTTAAAACCTTCTCTAAAATAATTGATGCAGAAGGAACGGTTTATGCAGAGGCAACAACAACATATTTGAAGCTTCCGCCTGAAAAAATCGTTGAAAATATTGATGTACACGAGGAAATGCCTTATTTGATAGAAGATAACATCAAAGAATTTGATTACGTGTCTTCTGTAGGTTAGATTTCTTGCACCTAGAGTTCAGTATTTACAACAATTCTACCCACGTACAATTGCTTATATAAATGGTAAATTAGAAAATTACAAAGGCTAAAATTAAGCGGCTTTTCTTGTTGGTGGAACGTATGTCAAGGTTGACGGATCAATCTTGCCGTTTGAAGTTACAGACAAGAACGGAGCCATATTTTGACGTTCAAATGTATCGTGACATAAGCCTTTTCTCCACCAAGTACAAGTTGAGCAAAGCTCTTTGTGCACTTCTGGGGTCATAACCCAAGCCATACGACGCATAATTTCACTGAATTTATACTTTTGACCAGTAACAATTCCGATTAGATTTTTAACTTTTTCATCTAATTGATTTACTGAATCGTCTCTGCAAATCGCAGTTCCAGTACCGTCGTTAGGGCATTTTTTGCATAAATCATCCTTGCCACTTAAAATCACGATATCAGTATCAGGATTATCGCGAAGTTGCTTTGATATTATATCCCAGCTTGTTTTTTGAGCTGCGTTATAGTTATATCCTTTATATCCTGGTAAACATAAAAAATGATGGGGTCTTAATCCTATTTCCATAATTCCTTCTTCCAATACATATAATATAGCACAGACAAAAATAAATTTTATCTGTGCTTAAAGTTTTATTAACATAAATTAAACACTAGTCAAAGTAGTTGATTTTCATAGCTTTACGAACATTATAAAGTGTTTGTTCTGCAACTTTTCTAGCTTCTTTTGTTCCTTGTTTAAGAATTTCATATACGTCTGAAGTTTTTTGTTCCCACTCTTTTCGACGTTCTCTGATTGGTGCTAATTCTTGTTGAATAACGTTATTTAAGAATTTCTTAACCTTAACATCACCTAAACCACCTTTTTGGTAGTGTGCTTTTAATTCATCAAGATTTTTGTATTCTGGCAAAAATTCTTCAAAATATTCATCCTTGCAGAATGCGTCTAAATAGATAAATACTGGATTATTTTCAGTTTCCCCTGGGTCTTCTACTCTCAAGTGGTTAGGGTCAGTAAACATAGACATAATCTTCTTTTTAATGTCTTCAGGTTCGTCTGACAAGTAAATACAGTTGCCTAAAGATTTGCTCATTTTAGCTTTGCCGTCAAGTCCTGGAAGACGCAAGCAAGCGCTATTTCTAGGTAACAAAATGTTTGGTTCAACTAGAGTTTCGCCGTAAAGAGAATTAAATTTGTGAACAATTTCTCTGCATTGCTCTAACATTGGTTTTTGGTCTTCGCCCGCAGGAACAGTAGTTGCGCCAAAAGCAGTAATATCAGCGGCTTGGCTAATTGGATAAGCTAAGAACCCAACTGGAATGTTGTTTTCAAAGTTTCTCATTTTAATTTCAGTTTTTACGGTCGGATTTCTTTGTGCTCTTGCGACTGTAACCAAATTCATATAATAGAAGGTTAATTCTGTTAATTCAGGTATCATTGATTGGATTAAGATTGTTGATTTTTCTGGGTCGATACCGCAAGCCAAGTAATCAAGCGCTACTTCAATGATGTTGTCGCGAACTTTTTGAGGATTTTCTGCATTATCAGTTAATGCCTGAGCGTCCGCAATCATAATGTTTATTTGGTCAAAACCGCCTTCATTTTGTAGAGCAACACGTTCTCTCAAAGAGCCTACGTAGTGTCCGATATGAAGTTTTCCTGTTGGTCTATCACCTGTTAAAATAATTTTTGCCATAATCCAGCCTTTCTGTAATTCAATTATGTAATAGACTACGACCAATTGTCAACAAGCAGATTTTGACTTGTGTAACAAATTTTGGTAAAGATGTTATAATCATTTTTAATTGTGGCATTTTAAACATATAACTATAAGTCGAACGGATTGGCTTGTTTCAAAAAGGATTTTGCATTATGAGTGAAAATTTTTCTGTTTCAAATGGATTACAGATTAATCAATTTGTGAATAATTTGAAAACAAACAACAACTTAAACAAAAAATCAAAAACTCAATCAAATTTTTTAAATAAAAAGGTTGAGAATAAAACTGCGAATAAAAATAAAATCGCAAACAAAAGCAATTCTAGCTCAAAAGCGGGACAAGTTATTATCGCGAAGAAGGGTCAAGCTGGCTATATGCGCGAATTTGACTTAAACGACGACGGCAAAATTTCTTTGGAGGAATTTAACGAATATTGCGAGCAAAACGGCATTGACGGCAAAGATAAATTACGTTTGCTTACTGTAATGCAATCAGCAAGTGCAAACGAAAAAGCGACCGAAAAAATCCAAGAAAATTCAGAAAAAGACTCAAAAGAAACTGACAACAAAATGCTTTACGCTAAAAAAGGCGATGAAAAGTACGACAAAGCCATGGACGAAAATAATAATGGCGAAATAACTTATGCAGAGTATTTCAAATATTTGCAAGAAAAAGACAAAACTTCAGAAACAAAAGAAGAAAATACCCAAAGCGATACAACCTCTCTAAATCAACCTGAATTTGACGAGGAATCAGAAGAATATATTCCGAAAGAAATAGCTCCAGAAGTTCAATCAACCGTCGAATACGAAGGGTGAAGTCATCATTTCGTTTAAATTTTAATTTGCAGATTTAGCATAAATCCCCAACCGACGCGTCCGCCTGTTCGGATTATGTTCTCAGCAAAACACGTTACGCGCTCGCCGATGCTCTTTTTTACACCTGCGCCAAATTGCGCCCAAGCGTTGAGGGTCAGTTTTTCAAGTTGCATTGAATTTGCTCGCGCCTTGATATCACTCATTATCGGGATTACGCAACCTGCAAAAATATACGGTTCAAACCCTTTTTCGTTTCTATAAGTAACTCTCACCGCTGGCATAATCGTTAAGCCATTCACAAGCGATTGGTTTAAATCAACCGCCTGAAAATTCACCAAGTTCATTGGATTCAAAAATGTGTATGCAGTTGTGAAATTTGGTTGCAGGATTAATCTTTTGATTTTCCAATTATACGCAAGTTTTAGCGCCGTACCAGCCGTAACAATTGCGTAATCATCATTTCCGCCCGCATAATTAGATTGAACGCCAAGTCCACCACCGTTGATTGTCCAACCTGCGTAAAAATTATCACGATATGCGCTTAGCAAATACCCAATGTATCCGCCATTTTGGTAAATATCTGAGTTCTCATATTGTTGCGCTGAGCCAATATACGCGCCGTAAAGAGTTGAAAATAATTTCCAGTCCGCTACCGTAACCATTGGGTAATCAAAGCCAATCATTGTTCCATAAGATTGACTGCCCACGTGAGATAAAATTCCAGACAAATGAAACGATTCCAAGTTTACATACGGTCTAACCCAAAAAGCAGAGCCGTTTTCAGCATATTGATTTATATACAAACCGTCTTTTCCGCTATACGCGTAAGAATTTAGTCTTCTTTGTGCCAGTTTATATTCTCGCAAATTTGAATAAATTTCATCAGTTCGATTTAAAGAATAATCATAACTTAACAACTGTGTCATAAACGCGCTTGCCGTTGCAGTTTGATATCTCTGAATATTAGGGTTAAATCCTGCAAGTTCTACAAGAGTTAGTTTTGGAGTCAAAATCCAAGCATATTTTTTTAATGCGCCATAAACTGTTTTATTTTTTAACGCGTCAGAAAGAGTTAAATCTGTACCATAACGGTCGTGGTCAAAAATATCAAAAATCGTAGAAGATTGAGTTGGTTCGCTCAAAACGTTGATATCGCGGATAATTATATTGCCCAAAGTGGTTCGATTATCGCTAAAATCAAAATAATCGCTCGCAAAATTTGCAGGGTCAACATCAATAGAAAAACAGTTGTTATCTCCAATTAAATTCAAGTTTAATTTATTTTGTCCAATAGCCCCGTTTATAAAGTTAAAATGGGAATTTTCAGAATTAATAAACGCATTTTGCATGCCTGAATTTTCGTTATAAAATTCAAGACTAATATCCTTTAAATTAACTGTACTGTTCAAATTTTCATTCGCTGAACCTAGATATACCTTATCATTTACGGAAGAAGTCCCTGTCATATTCACGATTGTACTATCAACGCCCGAAATATTATCCTCAAAAATAACTCTGGCGCCGTTTGAAACATTCACATTTAGCGTTCCTATCCCAACTGGTTTGTTTGTATAAATATCCAAATGTATCGCGTTACTCCCAGTAGAATCCTGATTCCCGCTAAAAATAATATCTTCATCAGGATTTGTCGCATTAAGATTTATTGTCCCTTGAGAAAAAATTCCACCACCTAAACCGTCGGCTTTGTTATCAATAAATTTTGCACCGCTGGAAATATTTGTTGTAGAGTTTGTCGTAGCAGTAATAGCGCCACCGTTTGCTTTTGACGAATTATTCTGAAACAAATTGTTTCCGTTCAAATCAACTGTACTTAAATAATTTATGATTGCACCTCCACCGTGCGAACCGTTCGAGGTATTTTCAGTAAAGGTTGAATCAGAAATCGTAGCAGAACCCTGCATTACTGCAATTGCACCGCCATAAGTGTAAGCTGAATTTTTATCAAAAATACAATTTTCGATTTTCAAATCCTTCGTGCTTGCAATTGCACCACCTAAATACTCTAAAGATTGATTATTTCTAAAAATGGAATTTTTTATTATAGAGCTTCCTGTGTCAGCAATTGCGCCACCGTCCTGTTTTGCAATATTGTTTTCAAAAATCGCAGAGTCTATATTTAGAGTTCCACTGTTTGAAATCGCACCGCCAGAGCCAAGCAAGACTTGGTTATTCGAAAAAGACGAGTTATTTTTTATTGTTAAACTGCCCTGATTAAGGATTGCACCACCTGTAGAGCCTGATGTAACTTCGTTATTATTAAAATTTGTTTTATCTAAAACTGCTATCGCACTTTTGTTTATATATAAAGCACCGCCACCCGCAGAAGATGTGTTATTACTAAATTCCGAGTTAGAAATATTCATATTTCCTGAGTTTAAATAAATAGCGCCACCGT
>CAVCIX010000034.1:8796-16279 GCA_963602505.1 Anaerovoracaceae bacterium
ACCGTAGTTTGCTTTGTTTCCTGAAAATTCAGAGTTTTTGATATCTAAATTTGTTCCGCTAAAATTAATTCCTGCGCCTTTTTCCGCGTAGTTGTTCATTAATTTAGAACTATCAATTTCTAAAGCGCCTGCGGTATTTTTAACAAGCTCTTTGCCAAAATTAGAGTGCCCAGTAAGTGTAGAATTTTCAATTGTGAGCTTTTGATTACTGCTGATAATCCCACTATTTGGCAAGTTTTCTAAAATATTTAAGTTTGATATTTTTGAAGTTTTGTCCGCACCTAAAAAATTAAGCGTAAAACCGTTTAAGTCAAAATTATTCAGTTGTTCGCTATTTTTGCCAAAAAATTCAATATTTAAAGCCTTTGATATAGCTGAAGTAAATTGAATATCGCCATTGATATTCATTAAATGATTTTCGTTTGGAGTGGCTTCTGCCGTACTTATTGCTGAAGTTAAAGCAGAGAAATCGTCAATTTCAAAGGTTTGCGCAAAAGCAGGCACGGCAAAAAATAGAGATATAATCAGGCAAATGTATTTAAATTTCATTACTGTTACTCTTTTCAAAAAATTCTATAAACAATATAGGAATTTGAAATAAAAAATAACATTGTCCTGTTGGTGATAAGCAAAGGTGAAATTTTTTTACTTAGTCTAGCTTTCTCTTAAACGTTCTACTTGCAAGAGTTAGAGTTAAAATTGATATGCAAATTAGCGGAATTAAGTTTACAAAAACGTCCTCAATTCCCATACCCTTCAAGAAAATTCCTCTTGTTAGAACCATAAAAAATCTAACTGGATTTAAGTATGTAAAATGTTGCAAAAACACTGGCATATCTTCGATTGGAGAAATAAAGCCTGACAAAAGCATTGCTGGCATCATAAAGGTCATAACGCTCAATATTGCTTGTTGTTGAGTTTTGCAGATTGAGGAAATAAACAATCCGACCCCAACAATCGAAAGTAGCGCGATTGCAATAGAAATTATTAATAAAAATAATGAGCCTTTTAGTGGAAGGTTAAAAAATACAACAACCAAAAATGTCATAAAACAAGTTAAACATAGGGCAATTATTAGTGGCGGAATAGTTTTGCCTAATAAAATTTCAGCAGAAGAAAGTGGACTAACGATAAGTTGGTCAAAAGTTCCCAATTCTCTTTCTCTTGCTATTGACAAAGAGGTTAAAATAAGCGTTACGACTACCGATAGCATTGCAACAATTATTGTTAAAATATACCACTTATATTCAAGATTTGGGTTAAACCAGTTTCTTGTAACAAGATTTATACTTGCGCCCTGTTTTTGCGTGATTTCAGCACTATATCCAGATATTATTTGTGTTGCGTATGCGCTTGCTATACTTGCGACATTTGTTTGACGACCGTCTGCAAAAATAGAAATTGATGTCGTTTTTTGAGCCTTAATATTTTTTGAAAAATCGTTATTTATGTATAACCCAATTTGAACTTTTTGTGTATCAAGTTTCTTTTTAAAATCCTCTTCGGTTTGAGCATAATAAAACTTTCTAAATCTTGGAGAATTTTCAAAACGTGACAAAAGTTCTCTAGATTCAACCGAATTATCTCTATCAATTACTGCAACGTCAATATTTTTAACCTCCATGGTTACGGCATTTGAAAAAATTAGCAGTTGCATTAAAGGTAGCATAATAATTATGCCTCTACTTTTTGGGTCTTTCCAGATTGTTATAAATTCTTTTTTTATAAGAGCAAAAACTCGTCTAAAAACATCTCTAAACATCAATCTAACCTCATTTTTGTATTCTTATAAACTGCCGTAAATAGAATTAAGCCTAAAACGGTTAAAAATACCGAATTTGCAATAATAATTTCAGGAATAGTTCCTGCCATAAATTCACTTTCAATAAACGCAACGTAATATCTTGGCGGAATTACAATGGTTAAACATTGAAAAAATTTAGGCATTGAATTTATAGGAAACATCAACCCAGATAGCATTAACGCTGGCAAAAAACCAATTCCTAAAGATACCATACTTGCAAAAAATTGATTTTTTAGTTTTGTTGAAATTAACAAACCAATACCCAAAGATGTAAATAAAAACAAACTACTTACTAACAATAGCACTAAATAATTTCCTCTAAATGGTATTCCAAAAACAAGCACGCAAAGGAAAACGTTAAAAATTAATGATGCCATACCAAGTATAAAATATGGAATATATTTACCTAAAACGATTTGTAAGGCATTGGCAGAGGTGGACAAAAGCGCCTCCATTGTTCCTCTTTCCCATTCACGAGCGACAACCAGTGAGGTTAAAAGTATTCCAATCAAGGTCATCGTAATTGCGATTGAACCTGGAAGAATAAAATAATGGCTATTCAAATCAGGGTTATACCAAAATCTGATTTCAGGGTTTATTATTGGTCGTGAAATCCCGTATTTATACTTACTTTGGCTTAACCAACCATTCGTAATTTGAAGTGCATAATTTTGAACATAATTTGCAGTATTAACCTCTGAACCGTCAGTTATTGCAAGCAAATCAGCGTTTTGACCTCTTGATAATTTAGTCGAAAAATCGTTTGGAATTACAATTGCACCCTTTATTTTTGAACGCATTATTTTTGTTTCAATCTCTTGCATATTATCGACAGACACAGAATTTACATACTTGCTATGTCCAAAAGATTTTATAAGAGTTTCAATTTCAGGGTTATTATCATCATTTTTTATCCCCATTGTAACCTTTACAGAATCAAGATTTATGCCATACATGTAAATCAAAATTGATATCAACGGCAAAACAAACGCAATAATTATACTGCTTGGATCGCGTAAAATCTGCAAAAATTCTTTTTTAACTAAGGCAAATAATATCTTCATTTTTCAGACTCCTTAATTAATTTAATAAATGCGTCCTCCATATTATTGGCGTTAACCTTATCTTTTAAATCTTTTGGCGTACCAATAGCAATTGTTTCACCTTTATAAAATAGACTTATTCTATCACAGTATTCCGCCTCATCCATAAAGTGAGTTGTTACAAGTATTGTAACCCCTTTTTTTGCCAAAGATGTTATATGATTCCAAAAATCACGACGAGTTAAAATATCAACGCCCGAAGTTGGTTCATCAAGGAATAGCACTGAAGGATTGTGAATTAACGCGCAAGCCATTGAAAGCTTTTGCTTAAAGCCCAATGGCAAATCCTCTGATTTTTGGTCTTCAAAATTCTTCAAACTAAAAATTTCTAAAATTTCATCAACTCTTTTTGACTTATCCGCAGATTTTATCCCGTAAACAGAGGCAAAAAATTCTAAATTTTGGCGAACAGTAAGTGAACCATAAAGTGAAAATTTTTGTGCCATATAACCCAAGTTAGCACGTGCTTTTTCAGGATTTTTTTTAATATCTATACCCATAATGCTTGCAGTGCCGTTCGTTGGACGTGCTAAGCCACACATCATTTTGAAGGAGGTTGATTTACCAGCTCCATTTGGACCCAAAAGTCCAAAAATTTCACCTTTTTTTATTTTAAAGGAATTGTTTTTAACCGCGTAAAAATCTCCGTACTTTTTTTCTAAATTGTCTGCAATAACTGGATATTCGACATTTGTTTCAAGTGGAATATAATTTTGAGCAATTTTTGACGGCTCCTTACTGTATCCACCCATTAAATCAATAACTTTTTCCTCAAATTCTTGTGAAGTTTGAGCTAAATCGTGCGGTTTCCCCTGATAAATAACCTTTCCTTTATCTAAAACCACAGTTGTATCAAAGCTATGAGCCTCGTCCAAATATGCAGTTGACCAAAGCACTGTCGTATTTTCGGTAATCATATTGCGCACCATTTGCATTAAATCACGGCGAGAAATCGGGTCAACACCAACAGACGGCTCGTCCAAGACTAAAAACTCAGGTTCACCAAGCAAAGAACATGCCAGCCCTAATTTTTGCTTCATACCACCCGACAATGCTCCAGCAAGTCTATCTTGAAAAGGTTTTAAATTCGTAAATTCTAACAACCTATCAAATTCATGTGGGACATTTTTTAAATCCGCATAAAGCTTTAAATTTTCAATTACGCTCAAATCCTCGTATAAGCCAAATTTTTGAGGCCTATAGCCTATTTTTTTATTTAATTCTTCTTTATTTGTAAATGGATTAATCCCAAGAGTTGAGATTTCGCCGTCTGTTGTTGTTAAAAGCCCGATAATTAACCTCAAAAGCGTAGTTTTACCTGCACCGTCAGCGCCAATCAGCCCTGTAATCTTACCTTTTTCTAGGTTCAAAGATACATTATCAAGTGCATTTATTGAATTAAATTTTTTTGTAAGGTTCTTAATTTCTACTGTGTTCATTATCTGCCTTTGAAGTTAAATCAATACTAATTGTCGTTGGCATACCTTGACGTAAGTATTCATCAATATCATCAACATAAACTCTTATACGATATACTAAATTTGTTCTTATATCTGTCGATTGAACTGTTTTTGGCGTAAATTCTGCAACTGGAGAGATGTATCCAATTTGACCAACGTATTCGCGCTTTTTACCAGTTTGTGGATTTACGGTATCTGTAAAGACTTTAACTTTCATTCCATATTTAATATTTCCTAAGTCGGTTTCATTTACATAAGCTCTTATCCAAACAGGTTTTGTTTTTGCCATAGTATAAACTGGCTGACCTTTTGCCACAGTTGCGCCATTTTCTTGTACACGAACTGTGATTATACCGTCTTCAGGCGCATAAATTTTTGTGTATCCAAGTTGGTTATCAGCAAAAGTTTTTTGGGCTAAAGCTGAAGTATAATCGGCATTTGATTTATCTTTTGTATGCAATAATGTTTCGCAATCTTGTTTTGAAACAATATCTTTTGCGCAAAGTGGTAAATTTCTTTCATATTTAGAATTTGCGTCATTTTTTAGAGCTAAAGTTTTATCGACATCTGCATTTGCTTTTTGAAGATTAGTTTTATAATCTTTGTCATCTAAAACTGCCAAAAGCTCGCCTTTTTTAACAAAATCACCGTCTTCTTTTAGCATTTTAGCAATTTGACCAGACACTTGAAAACTCAAATCAACTTGTCGAATTTCAATATTTCCATAAAGTTCAAGTTCGTTTGTATTGACAGTTTTTCGAGTTAAGAAAAATATCATCAGTCCTAATATTAATAACATCAAAATGGCAATTACTATCTTTTTATGCAATGTTTTTCTCCTTTAGTAATAAATTTATATAAAATTTTATATTATTTCTAATTAAATCAATATCCGCTTTACAAAATTCATTTTGCCCCAACGCTCTAAATGAAAATGCAGGAAAAACTCTAGGTGAGTTCACTTGAGATATAATAAACAAGGTTTGGTAAATCAATTCTCGGCTATTATCTTCAAGATTAAAAACCGCGCCTATAACCTTTTTGAAATACTCCAAAACTGGGGGATTTATATTCCAGTTTGGGTTTTGTTGTTCTTTCAAAAGTAAAAGAATTAAATCACTTGAAATATTTGAATAAAAGAAATCAATAAATTTATCCAAAATTTTAAACAACAAATCAATTTGCTCTTGTTTGCTCATTTCTCTTGGATTTTTTGTAATATCCATAAATGTACTTGCATATTGCGTTTGCTTTTTAATTAAATCGTCAATAATTGCGTTGTAAAGTTCTTGTTTACCACCAAAATAATATGAAATTAAGCACAAATTCACATTTGCGCTTTTACAAATCTCACGCACACTTACCGCGTCAAACCCCTTATTTGCAAATAATTTTGTTGCAGTTTCAATAATTTTTTCTTTTGTATTTTCGTCTTTTTGCATAAGAACCCCAAGTTTTCCAAAATCATAAAACAAACGTTTGATTTAGTCAAGAGGATAAAAATTTTTCTTTCTGTTGAAATAGAATATATTTACCCCTTAAACCGTATATTCAGTGCTTGTTGGATTATTTAATTCGGCAATAACATTTGTAAGCTTCGCGATTTCTTCGTCATTATCTTCTTCTTCGTTATTTTCAATTAACTCTGCAAGATAACTTTTCACTTGTGTAATTTCAAGTGGAGTATCTTTATCGCCATTTAGTTTTTCTGCCAAATCATCTAAATATTTTTTTGATTTGTCTTGTAAATCTTTATAAAATTTTTCGTTTTCTGATTCTTCATTACTGCTAATTATAACATTTGCAAACAAATGAGAGCCTTTGTCGTAATCTTCAATTGTTATATTTTCAGTATCTTTACCAAAAACAGTATCCCAAGCACTATCAAATTGTTGATATGCGTTTAATAACTTATCAGAAATTTTAACTTCTTTGTTTTCGGCGCTTTTTATATAATCTTGTAATTGCTTACGGTTAATAGTTTTGCCGTCCCCACCAATTGCAACAGAAATTGAAGCAAAAATTTCTTGCTTTTCTATCTTTTTAGTAGCAGAGCCGTATTTATACATATTTAACATCAATCCTGATGATATACCTAAAACCATAAGAAATCCTTTTCTTTTTTATATGTACGAGCTTTATACTAATATTATAACAAATTTTTCAACTCAATTCAACCTCTTTAAAAAATTATAATTTTTGCTATAATAAAATTATGAATTCAAGTATAGTTATAATAATCGCAGTAATAATCACTTTAATAGTAGTCGCAGTAGCTATTTTAGGCATAAAACTAGCGCAAATGACTTTCTTTTGTGCTTTTCCTAGAACCTCTGCATACGGCGACCCTAACAAATTAAGATATATTCACCTAAATGGGTTCTTTTTTATAATTTCAAACGATGTGTTTGGAAAAGATGTTGTTTACTCAAATGAAGCCTCAAATATGATGTTTCAATACAATTTGAAACCAACTATCAATGCAAGCGAGGTTCTAAATAACAAAAAGCCCCTAAATATTGAAATGTTAGACTCAACAACAGGTCAAACTTTGTCATATTCTGTTCCTCATTCTTGCAAGGCTCAGGCTATCAGATTTTTTGCAAAATACCGCGAATTAATGAACAGAATTCACCAACACCAAATGAGTCAAAATAAATAATTACATAAATTTTCAAATTGCTAAAAAAATATTGCGTCAAAACCCTTGTTCATGAGATAATTAAATCATTGAAGAAGGAAAGAAGGTAAATTTATGTCAAACGTAAGAGTTAGAATTGCACCATCACCAAGTGGAAACCTTCACGTTGGTACTGCAAGAACAGCTTTATTCAACTATTTATACGCTAAAAAAGTTGGCGGAACATTTGTTTTAAGAATTGAAGACACAGATGCTGAGCGTACAAGCCAAGCATATATCGATAACATTTTTGATAGCTTAAAAGCTTTAGGCTTAAACTGGGATGAAGGTCCAGATGTAGGTGGTCCTTACGGTCCTTATACACAATCTGAAAGATTTGACATTTATCCAAAATATGTTCAAGAACTTTTAGACAAAGGCTTTGCTTATGAATGTTTCTGCACACCAGAAGAACTTGAAGCAGAAAAAGAAGAAG
>CAVCIX010000035.1:0-16035 GCA_963602505.1 Anaerovoracaceae bacterium
GGAATAAATCTCGTAATAGCAAGTCTTACATCATCACCCTTGTATTGAGTATCTTTATTATATTTTCCGCTTAAAAATCCACTTGCAAGTGGCGAAAATGGTACAAAACCGATATTCAATTCTTTACAAGCTGGAATAACATTTTGCTCAAACATTCTTTCCATCATTGAATATTCGCTTTGTATTGCAGTTAAGGGGGTTACTGCGTGAGCTTTTTTAATTTGTTCAACTGTCGATTGAGATTGTCCCCAACCTCTGATTTTACCTTCTTGAATAAGTTCACCAATCCAACCAGCAACATCTTCGACGTTACTGTTAAGTGGAACTCTGTGTTCATAGTATAAATCAATATAATCCGTTTGAAGTCGTTTCAAAGAACCTTCAACCGCTTCTCTGATACCTTCTCTGCTTAATTTTTCTTTTGCTTTTTGATTTGGTTGAGTAAATGGTGAGAATTTTGTTGCTAAAACAATTTTATCTCTGAAAGGTTTAACCGCTTTACCGACAAGTTCTTCATTAACAAAAGGTCCATAATTTTCTGCGGTGTCAAAAAAGGTACAACCTTTTTCGTAAGCGTATCTAATCATTTTTATAGCTTCATCTTCTGGTGGTAGGGCGCCATAGCCGTGTGAAAACCCCATACATCCCATACCAACGGCTGAAACTTCTAAATCTCTTAATTTTCTATATTTCATAATGTATTTCTCCTTTTTTCTGATTATACAAAATGAGAGCTACTCTCAAGCAAGTATTTGTGAAAAAATATTAATTAGTTTTTGAAATACTTCTTCTAAATAGTTTTAGTAAAACAAAGCCGACGAAAGCAAAGCCTACTCCCGCGAGTGGTGAGAATTCATATCCTAATCCGTGTTCGATTGGCAATCCGCCTGCAATAGCACCAATTGCATTACCCAAAGTGAATGCTAAAGGTGCAAGTGAAGAGCCTAAGACTTCCCCTCCTTTTGAAACTTCAACAATCAAAATTTGTTGAGGCGCTGAAAGCGCAAACAAGCAGAAGGAGCAAACGAAAACTAAGATTACTGCGATAATTTGCACTTTTGCAAAGAAAAAGAACAATAATAGTGCGAAAAATGCCGTTAATTGTGTACACTCAGAAACCTTTGCAGGAGTGTATTTGTCAGACAATTTGCCAGCAAAAAGATTTCCAAAATACATTCCCAAGCCTGATACAAACATCAAAATAGACATATATTTTGGCGCAAACCCTGAAACTTTGGTAAGAAGAGGGTTTATGTAACTCAATTCACAGAAAAGAGCGCTATTTCCCATTGTTATAGCAACCAACAAAAGCCAAGGAGTAATTGATTTTAAGAACTTAAACTGACCTTTGAAATCAGTATAAGGCATCGGTTCAAAACTAGGCAACCACTTAATAATGGCGGTTAATATGATTAATCCTAAAATACCAACAAATAAATAAATTATTCGCCAAGATGTTAAGTGGCTTAAGAAGGTTGCAAGAGGGATTCCAACTAAATTTGCAATAGTCATACCTGCAACCATAAACGCTACATCTCTGCCGTCGTGCCCTTTTTGTGCCATTTGTTTTATCGCAACAACGCCAATTCCAAAGAACGAGCCGTGCGGAATTCCCGCAATAAACCTTGCAATATTCATAATTGGGTAATTTATTGCAATAGCGGTTAAAATATTGCCAATAGTATAAACCGCGATTAAGTCAAGTAACAAGTTTTTTAAAGGTTGATTTTTGGACAAAAAAGCCATTGATATTGCACCAAAAATTACGCCTAACGCATAAGTAGAGATAAAATGTCCTGCGGTCGGAATTGAAATATTCATAGAGTTTGCAATATCAGGTAAAATTCCCATCATCACAAACTCAGACATTCCAAGTCCAAACGTACCAAGTGCTAAAGGAATTAACTTTTTGTTTAAATTAATCATAAACTCGCCATTTGCTATTCTTCACTGTGCCATTATAAACTATTTTTGTTATAATATCTAATATAAATATTTTATGGTTTAATATAGTTTATAACAATAATAAAAGGTGAGATACTTTATGGAAATTCGTTTGTTAAAATATTTTCTTGCAGTTGCAAATGAAGAAAATATAACAAGAGCGTCTGAAAAATTACACATTTCGCAACCTTCGCTTTCTATTCAGCTTATGGAGCTTGAAAAAGAATTAGGGAAAAAACTTTTGGTTAGAGGTAAAAGAAAAATCACTTTGACAGATGAAGGTTCAATTTTGCGTAAAAGGGCAAATGAGATTATATCTTTGTTGGAAAAGACAGAGAAGGAAATTAGTTCAGACTTGAATAGTATTGAGGGCGAAATTATGATTGGCGGTTATCCAGCACAAATAGTTTTGAACTCGGCATCTAGCTTAAGAGAACAACACAAAAATGTTTGTTTTAATTTTTATAGTGGTGATGCGGAATATATCTGCGAGCAACTTGACCATGGAAACTTGGACTTTGCGGTTTTGCTGGAACCCGTTGATAGCGTCAAATATGATTATTTGCCTTTAAAAGAAATTTCAGAATGGGGAATTTTGGCTAAATCAGATTGCGAAATTGCGTCAAAGGATTATCTTACAAAAGGGGATTTAAAAACTTTGCCAATTATTATCCACAAAAGAATAGGACTACAACAAATGATTGCAAAATGGGCAGGTTTAAGCATTGAAGATTTGAACATTGTTGCAACGTATAATGTTATTCAAGGTAGTCTAAAATCTTTTGTAGAAAGTGGTTTGGGGTATCCAATAATTACAAAAAAATTAATTCAAACTAGTCTTGATAAGGATTTTTGCTTTATTCCATTGAAACCAAGCTTGCAGATAAAATATGATTTAGTTTGGAAAAGATATCCAATATTTTCAAAAGCATCAAAAGCATTTTTAGAAGAAATCAAAAAGAAGTTGAACTAAAAATTCAACTTCTTTTTGTATGTTTATTTATTTTGTTAAATCCTAAAAAGCGTGGAAGTCTTTTGTAATATGAATTTTATTTCCTTTTTTTACTGATTTAACTTGAGCTTTTCTTTGAGCCAACTCATCTTCTGCTGCAGCAAAACCTCTAGGAGAGAAGGACCTTTTGAAAACGGTATTTACATCACTACCAAATTTTCTTTTATTTACTTCATCTGTATAATCAGAAGAGATTCTATTGTTAGTTTGGTTAACAGTGTCATTTTGCTCTGGTTGACTTGGTGTTACTACAACCACTGGTCTATCTTTGCTCAAATCAGGTAAGGTTGTCGGTTTGTCAACGTTTACAGGTCTGTCTTTGCTCAAATCAGGCAATGTTGTTGGTTTATCTATATTTATTGGTCTATTTGGATTTTCTATTGGTAAAGTTGTTGGTTTGTCAACCACAATTGGTCTATCGTGACTTAAGTCAGGTAAGATTGTTGCTTTATCAGCAAATCTTTCTTCATAGTTACCACCAATAAATGATTTATAAACACTAGAATCTGCTGTTGCAATTTCTCTTTGATTATAATTACCTACAACTAATGATGTTATAAGATTTGATTCCCCATATAAAAAATCTGTTGTTAAATCCTTACCTATAATTGTGTTGATAATTAAAGAATTTTTAGCCTTTCCTATATTTACGTTTCCTTTAATGACTGAAAGATTTGTATTGTTTCCGTAGTCCCTTCCGTAATTACCGATTATGTTTTCAAAATAATTGCTATCAAATTTTGTCCTATCATAATCCGTTACCGATTTTTTGTCCGTCATACTCGGAATATATTGATTTCCCTCCGATTTGGAATTTGAAATTACTAGGTTTCTAGCCTTTGTGACATTTAAGTCTCCGCCGATTTTTACCCCTGTCAGATGAACATCTGAGTTTGTATTAATGTTTACATCTTTGCATGTTTCTAACGTTCCGTTTTCAATTGTTGTATCTTTTAAATTTATATTGTTTGTTGATTTTAATCTTGAATTTTTAATTACTAAATTTTCAACAACTTCATTTTCTTTATAAGCATTGCCAGTTACAGTTTTTAAATCAACGTCAGTTCCGTTTTCTAAGGTTGCGTTATTTAAGAAACCGTATCTACCTTTTGCTTTTACGTTGTTTAACTTAGCGCCACCCAACTTCAAATCTTTTGTTGCAGTTAAAGTTGAATTTGAAACTTCACCATTTGCAACTTGAATATCGTTATTTGTTTTTAAAGTAGATTTTGAAATTTTTGAATTGTTTGCGCAAACATTTCTTTCTGCATTCATTTCTGTATTAGAAATAGTTGATTTATTAGCATTAATATCATTGTTAGCAACCATTAACGAATCAGAAATATTCATATCATTTGCAGTAATGTTCTCCGCAGAAATTGTTGAATTATTAATTGAATATGTCTTACGACCATCTGTTCTTGTAAAGTTTACATTCTTTGTAGCTTGTAAATTACCATTGTTTAAATCTGTATCTGTAAATGTAATATCAGCAGCAGCAGCTCTAATTGTTTTAAATTGGCTGTTTCTTACATCAACTTTATTTGTTGCTTTGATTTCAGAAACTTTATTACCTGTTGCGATAACATTTTGTAATTTTACATTGTTACCAATTAAATCAAAGTTATCAACTGTTGAATTATACATTGCAATAGTGTTACCTTTTGCTTTAACAGTGTTCAAAGAAGTAACTTTGTCTAATGTGATTGAACCATTATTTGTAGTTGTAGCAGTTGCAATAGCCTCCCCAACTACTGTTGAAGTTGATGTTGTTGGAGCAACTTCATCCAAATTAAAGTGTCCATCAAGAGCTAAACCTAAAAGTGGAGTTGCAACATCAACAATAAATTCATCTGCTTCTTTTGTAATAATATCAGTTGTTACATCATTTCTTACATAAGAAATCAATTTTGTTGCTTCTGATGTAATATTCAAATTTCCATTGAATGATGATTTTGAAATATTAATATTTGAACCTTTTACATCAACATCACCTAATGCTTTAACATTTGATAATGTAACATTACCTCTACCTGCTAAAACATCGTATTTATTTTCAGTAGTAGTTGTTGTTGTTTCAGTTGTTTTATAAGTTTTACCAGCAACAGTAGTGATAGGAACCTCACCAGTAAATATGCACTCAATTTTATTGAATAAATCTTGCCAGAAAGAAAGATTTGAAGCATCAATTTTGCTTTCTTCTGTTGTTGTATTTGAAGCAATTACTGTTGAAGTACTATTTTTAATTACGTTTCTATCCATCGCTTCAACTGTTGTTTTGCCACCTAGTTCAGTACCTTTTACAGTAATATCACCTCTTGAAACGATAGAAATTTTGCCTGTTGATTTATCTCTTACGGCAAAGATTGAGTTATCAATATTAATATTGCCATTATCAATTAAATTATTTTTATTAATTACTGCGTTAAACTTAGAAGAATTTTTTGTATCATTAACTGCGTAGAAAGTTACACCGTCAGCAGTTACAAGTCTAATATCTTTTGCAATAATATCAGTACTTCTCATATCAATATTGTTTGATACGATATTCAAATCTTTAGCGATTTGGAATACAGGACGGCTTGTTGCCCAGCTACCACCTTCAAAAATGATAGATGCATTGTTACCGTTATCGATTAAATGCAATTTATCGTTTTCCATTATAGCTTGGTGAGTTGTCAATGTTAGAGCATTGGCATTCACATAAGAACCATTTTCAAAAATAATACCATTTGGATTTGAAATTATTAATCTACCTTGTTCTGCATTTATTGTTCCTGCAAATTCAGAAAGCCCCATACCAGTAACTCTGTTTAATGAAGTTTCACCGTCCTTCATTATAAAAGTTAGAGATTGTTTTGGAGCAGTGTTTAATTCATTCCAGTTTAAAACACTATTTGTTTGAGTGTTAGTAATTGTAGCATTTGTAAAGTCAGTATCAACTCTAGCACCTGTAACGCTATCTAAATTTGCGCCATATCTCCCATTAACTTTATCTAATACATCACCTTGTGTAACTTCTATAGATGATGCAGGCATCACAAAACCAGTAGCTACTAATAACGTAAGCATAGCTATTGCCTGTTTAAAATTCATTCAAAAATTCCTTTCTTCCTTCAGTCTAAGATACTAATTCAAGTAAAATAAATGTATGAAGTTAGTGTACCACAGTTATATAAAAATGGCAATAATATTTATAATTGATATTTTTACACTTATTTCGTTACAAACAGATACAATTGTTTTAATATATTTATGATAAAATTTTATATACATACACATATTGGGTAGGAATTAGGGATATGAAAATTAAGCTTAAAGGATTAAGCGCGTTATTTATAATTGTATTTTTTGCGGCACCAGCTTTTTGTGCCAATTTTATGAACGCAAATGATCCTGCGGTTTTAAATAAAGACACAAAAATTTATTTAAAAGATTCTGAAATAGAAGAAAAAATTATTCAGCCAGTCGAAGACGGCACAAGAATGAAGGATATTATTGATAAGCAAAAAAAGCTACAAGAACAAAAAGACAAAGAGCTTATTGATGAAAATTTAACTTACAATCCGCAATTTCTATTAAGACAAGTTCATTTTAAAGGAAATACAAAAATTTCAGATAAAAAATTAAGAAAACTTGCTGAAGATTTAATTGGCAAGGAGGTTTATCTTGAAGATATAATGAATTTGACTTTGAAAGTAAGTCGTTATTATCAAAAACAAGGTTACATAACCTCTTATGCGTATTTACCTGCTCAAGAAATTGAAGATGGGAATGTAACGATTATAGTTAAAGAAAGCAAAATTGTTTCAAAAGAGGTTGAGGGTAACAAATGGGAACGTATTTGGTACTTCAACAATGTTGCAACTTATGGTTTGGCGCAAGACAAAGTTTTTAATGCTAGAGATTTGCAAGGCGCGATGAAAAATATGAATAATTCGCCCCACATGAAAGTTTCAGCAGGAATATCAAAAAACGAAGAGCACGATACCGAAATAAAATTACACGTACAGGATAGATTTCCTTTAACAATGAATATTGCATGGGATGATTTTGGACGTAATTATACAGGTAAACAAAGATTTACAAGCGTTGTTGGTATGGAAAACTTTTTAGGTTTTGGCGATAAAATTTATGGCGGAACAGTTCTTTCAAGTGCTTCGACAGGTGCTTTGGCAGGATACTCTATTCCTATAAGCAAATGGGGAACAAGATTATCATTTGATTATTCATATTCTGACGCAGATATAGGCGGTCCATACAAAAATTTGGGTATTAATGGTAAAGCAACAACCTACTCTTTAAGAATAACACAACCTATTAAAAGTACCGCAACTCAAGATTTAGCAGCTTATGTATCTTTTGATGCAATAAATTCTGTATCAAAAAGTAGTTTATTTAGAACAAATTTATCTGACTACAAATTAAGAGTTATGCGAGTTGGTATGAACGGAATGTTTGATGACTCAAATGGTAGATTTATTGGAAATATTAGTGTAGATATGGGTACAAGTGGCTTAGGAGCTAGTCCAAACCTTGATGGAGCACAACAAAGTACATTTTATAAAGTTAGTGGTAACTTGGCAAGAGTTCAAAGATTACCTAAGAAGTGTTTAGGTATCGTAAGAGTTTTTGGACAATATTCACCTCAATCTTTATATTCAGCAGAACAAATGTATTTGGGCGGTGTTTATTCAGTAAGAGGATACCAACCAAGTGAATTGTTAGGTGATTACGGTGCAGTTGGTACTGTTGAATTAAGAAGCCCAATCCCAGGGTTAAGAAAAGTTTTGCCAAACAAGGTTAAAAATTGGTCAGATAGAGTTAAAGTTGCAGCATTTTATGATTGGGGCTACACAAAAGAACATAATAATTTATATGGGTATCCATCAAACTTTATTCATAGTGTAGGTTTTGGTTTTTATATAAACCTAACAGATGCAATTTATGCACAATTGGGTGTTGGTTTCCCTCTTGGTAAAAAATATTACAATGAAGACAATGCAAGATTTTATTTCTCAATTAATACAGACATAGATAAAATTTTGTTAAAACCAAAAGAACGATTATAATTTAATAATACAAATACATTTGTAAAAAGGCTTAGAAATCAGTTTTCTAAGTCTTTTTTTATTAATTGTAACACTTTTGTTACAAAAGGCTAAATATCCTAAAGTTTCTCCAAAATTTTGCCGAAGTTAAATATGTAAGATTAAGGATAAGGGTATCGTAGATGAGAAAATTATTAGTAGTATTAATGTTCATAATGTTTTTAGGAGTTAACCAAGCTCAAGCTGCTAATGTTTCTAACTACTCAGACGATGCAAAAGTTCAAGCAGCTTTAGAAGTTTTAAACCAAGCTGGTTCACAAGATGTATTCGCAAGATTAGACAAAACTCAATCAAAAATCATGTTCTATGATTTAACAATGATTGATTTCTCATACGCTAACCACTATGCAGTTGCTTCAACTGATGAAAACGGTGAAAACTTCATCTTAATCAATTCTAAATTCCAAAACTCACCAAAAGAAGCAATCGCTTGCTTAATCGCTCACGAAAGCGTTCACGTTTTACCACAAGCAACAATGGCTGAAGAAATTCAAGCAACAACAGTTGAAGCTCAAACTTGGTTAAAAGTTGGTTCAAACGTAACAAACACAAACGATAAATTAGTTCAAAGAGAAATGAAATTAGCTGATAACTACCAAGCTGGTAACAACAAAATCGCTCAAGCAATCGCTTCAAACAGCTTCTACCAAACTCAATTAGCTAAATAATTTAGACAAATAATTTTATTATAATAAAACCGTGGTAAACAAGTTATCTACCACGGTTTTGTTTATCTGTTTAATTATTTTTGAAATTATCTGCGTGAAGCCCAATAATTTCCACCGTTATTAATAATGTCTGAAATTTCGCTAATATTCATAGCTAAAGTGCTTTCATCGCCACTATTTTTCAACATATCTGCAACGCTATCGAAGTTGTGTGATGTCAACCAGCTTGCAACTTGTTCTGCGATGCTTTGAAGTGTTGTGTTATCAATATAATAGCCGTCTTTTGTTTCAAAATGTTCTATTTCACCAAGTTTTGAGGCAGAAATGTATGAACCGCCGTCATTACCCCAGAATTCTTCTGCGGATTTTGTTTGCATTAATTCATAATTATTAAGCGCAATCATATCATAGTTACAATTTTTAGAGAAGTTTTGAACCTTGCCGTCTTTTGTGAAGTTAATCATAAATTGAACTTCGCTATGGTCATATTTGCTATAAACAATTGTGTCTTCACCTGCGCTATCAATGATTAAAGCTTTACCAAGAGGGCTTGCTGGAGCTCCGTCGATTGTTCCGTCGTAATCCTCGATAATATATCTATCATCGCCCTCACCACCATTATATGTGCCGTGGTTGTCGAAGATAGTACGTTCAACGTTTCCGTTATAATTTTCGTCCCAGCCGATGTGGATTTCATCGTCACCTTTACCACCGTAGATAGTGTTATTTGCGCCTCTGCTATAAATAATATCGTCGCCGTCATCACCATAAATAGTGTTTAACGTTCCGTTTACATAAATAGTATCATTATCATTACCACCGTGAACAAGATTTGATTTACCCCAAACAAGGATTTCATCATCACCGTTTCCGCCTTGAATGGTGTTGTTGCTACCTAGTGCAGAAATTTTATCGTCATCATCTCCAGCATCGACATTGCCCTTATTATAGACTAAAATGTCATCGTTTCCAGCACCACCATAAATAGTGTCTTTGCCTGTAAAACTACCATTAATAGCATCATTGCCATTTCCGCCTTCAACACGGTTGTTGCCTTCTTCGCAGAAGATTACATCATCGCCGTCGCCACCGTAGATTTTGTCATTACCTTTGCCAGCATAAATAGTGTCGTTACCACCAAGTCCATAGATTGTGTCAGCTCTATCGCTACCTGTGATAACATCGTCATACTCAGTACCATAGATTACGCCTGAGCCAAAAACGTGAAATTCAGAATCTAGGCTTGCTAAATAATCTTCAAGCAATTGTTCTGAGCTATTGCCAAATTGAATATAGTATGTCGCTTTATTTTTGATATTCTTAGCAAAGTAATCTTTGATAATTACAGAACCAGTGCCCTTTGTTGTAAGAATTAAGTCGTTACCATTTTTTGCAACAAAGTTTTCATCAACTTGTTCAAATACAAGAGTGTTACGAGCGCCAACTCTTTCTTCGTAGATTATGTTTTCTCCTAAATTATCATCTACAAAGTAGAATTTATTGTTACCTGAACCACCATACAAGCGGTTATCGCCAGTTCCTGCAACGATAGAATCATCGCCATTTCCACCATAAATAGTGTCATTACCACCACGTCCATCGATGATGTCGTTACCGTCACCACCGTTTATTCTGTCGTTTTTATCAGAACCCGTAATGTTATCATTTATCTTAGTTCCGTTTATAACGCCACCTTTATCGCTACTAATTTCAACAAAGTATTCATCTAAGAATTCAGTAAGTGATTTTTCTAAACCATTAGCAAAAATAAAGATGTTATCTTTAACAGATTGAGCTAAGTTTAAGCCATTTTCGATTGTTACTGAATTTTCGCCGTATTTAATAATTAAGTTGTTTTTATTAGTGCTAACAGAGATGTCAAAGTTTCTTTGGAAGTTAATAGTATTTTTAGTGCTTTTTACGTTAATTCTAACTAAATCATTGCCGTCACCGTCGTTGAAATCGAAAGTATTTTCGCCTAAACCACCAATAAGTGTATCGTTTCCTGCTCCACCAACGATAGTGTCGTTGCCACCAAATGCATTGATTACATCAGCTTTGTCGCTACCTGTTATGTAGTCGTTCAAGTCTGAACCGTTAATTTTGCCTGAACCTGTTACAGTCACACCATAAGAAGATTTGTTGTTTATGTAGTCTTCAATAGTGAATATATCTTCCCCAACTTGAATATTATATTTAGCTTTGTTTTTAGCGTTAACAAAGTAGTCTTTTAGTTTTATATAATCGTCAATAATTAAGTCATTGCCTGATTTTACAAACTCTCCTGAGGCTGAAATAAGTTTAAGAGTGTTATTTGCTCCAACTCTTTCTTCATAAATGGTATAATTTCCACTAGAGTCGAGTTCAAATACATTATTGCCTTTACCGCCGTATAAGTGGTCATTTCCACCATTACCGTTTATATAGTCATCACCGTCGCCACCATAGATAGTATCGTCATTATAACTACCAAGGATTGTATCATCACCTGCTCCTGCATTAACTTTTACTCCGGTTTTTGATTGTTTTAAGTCAAAATTTTCAGATAATGCAGTACCGTTTACAACACCTTTTTTGATGTCATTTTCGTCGTAAGTTATTCCAACTTCTTTAATGAATTCATCAAGAGTTAATGTTTCCTCAAATAATTTAATGAATTTAACAGAATGTTTGTTTTTTAATTTCAAATAATCTTTTATTGTGATTGAAAAATCTCTATTTTCAAATTTGAAAATTAAGTCATTGCCTGAAATTTTTAAAGAACCATCTCTTTGAAATAATCCCAAATCAAAACCAATATTTGAACTAAAATCAATAGTGTCAGTACCTTTGCCCGAATAGATAGTGTCGTTGATAAATTCATCGTTATCATATACCATATCGTATTCAAAGGTATTTTCACCACCTTCACCGTAAAGTTTATTGTTACCAATACCACCGATAATTGTATCATTGCCGTTTCCACCGTAAACAATGTCGTCGCCGTCGCCAGCGTCAATTATATCATCACCGTTGCCGCCATAAATAACGTCATTGCCTTCACCAGCGTCAATTGCATCATCACCGTTGCCACCATTTATGGTGTCATTACCATTATCACCCAAAAGTGTGTCGTCGCCGTCGCCACCGTTTATTCTGTCATTGTAATAGGTACCATAAACGATATCATCGCCTGCGCCTGCATTTGCAACAGAGATAGTTTTAGTATTAGAAGGTTCTATTAAATCAATGTGGTCGTTTAGTTTTGTACCATTTACAACACCTTCGCCTGAAACGTAAACAGGATTATCCTTCAAATATTCACCAAGAGATTTTTCTTCTTCGTCTAGCTTAATATAAATCTTGTCTAAAACTGATTGTGCCAAGTTTAATCCGTTTTCGATTGTTATTGTATCTACTGAGTAGTCAATAACCAAGTTCTTTTTATCAGCTCTGAAATTAATAGCAGAGCCACTATTAATGATAATCGTATTTTTTGTACTTCTTGCATCAATTCTAACTACATCATTACCGTCACCACTTTCAAATTTGAAAGTATTTTCGCCTAAACCGCCAACAAGAGTATCGTTTCCACGTCCACCTGTAAGAGTGTCATTTCCTGCGCCTGCGATGATAGAGTCGTTACCAAAGCCACCTTCAATATTGTCATTACCATTACCACCGTTTAATGTGTCAGAATATTTTGAACCGATAATTTCGTCATCTCCGTTGTTACCGTTTATTCTAACACCAGCATCTGTGGTTTCTTTTTTAACATAAGTCCATGTTTTGCCATCGCGAACTCTTTTTTCAAGTTCAATGTCAGATGCGTCAATTCTTTCGTTCAACCAGGTACCGTTGTATTTGTCATCTAAAATATCAATCTCTAACAACAAATCTTTTAATTCTGTTCCGTTAACTTTTACAAAACCTGTGCTTTGAGATTTCTTAGTTGCGTTATTAGTTCCGTCAGAAACGCCGAAATTTTTAATAATGATAGAATCTGTAACCTCATAATCTTCTTTGCTTCTGATTTCTTCCATGATAATAATTCTTAAATCTTTACCATTGTTAACTAAGTCATACTTAAGACCATCTAAATCTATTTGACGTCCCATTTCGTCTTGAATAACAATATCAAGTTGTTCACCTTTAGTAAGGTTGATAGTGTCATTGCCGTCACCCATAGTAAAGATAATTTTATTATGACCAGTTCCGCCAGTGATAACGTCATCGCCTAAACCACCTTTAAGTGTATCATCACCAGCGCCAGCAATAATTGTGTCGTTTCCAGCACCACCGTCTATCATATCATTAGTAGCGCCTGAAACAATTTTATCGTTGAAAATAGTTGCTTCAAACCAACCATAAGGTGCTTCGTGTGCGTACGAATCTTTTGGAATATCAAAATTAACCATTTTAAATAAATCAGAAATATTGATAAAATCCTTATCAGATTTAGTTTTGATGTAGATATTGTTGTTGGTTTTGTAGTTAAAACCTTCTAAACATAGCACATCTTCAGCACTTGAACCGTATTTAACTACCGCGCCGTCAAATTCATCTGAGTAATATTTATTTTCTAAAGCAGTAACGTTAATTGTAGATTTATTGCCTATTTGTTTTAATACTTGAGCTCTAGTTAAGTCTGTAAAGTCAAGATATATGTCTTTATTGATTGGTAAGTATGATTCATCTAAAAGAGGTACGTTTACTGCGCCATCCCCATTTTTAATTGTATAACGAATACTATCTTCACTAACAATTGTTTCTACTGCCATTATTTCTTCTCCTGATTATCTAAAATGCTCTTTTCTGAAATTAATCCGATATTAAAATTAATAATATAAGGGACAAATTATTTTACTATTGTAGGATAAAATAAAACTTTGGGCAATTTAGATTGTTATTATTTTACTTATTTTAATATATATTTTATTATATACATGTAATCAAAAATTTTTGCGGAGATAAAATGTCAAAAAACGACCTTGAAAATAAACTTCCAGAAGGTGTTCCAGAATTTTTATATCATTTTATGTCAAAAGCGCATTACGAAATGATTAAAAAAGACGGCGTTTTAGGGTTCTCTGCTTGGGAGAATAAAAGCAACGGTTGCGAAGGAATTTATTTTGTCGAAAAGAATAATATGTTAAATCACTGGATTGGCTACAGAAATCCGAAATATTTTGGTGATTATGATATAGGCGAAGTGCTTTTGCGCTTTACTGGGGCAGAAACAGAGGACGGAATTGTTGCGCTAAAATTTCCGACAAAATCGCTCGATATTTCAAAATTAAAATTTAGACCTTACGTAGAAGCTTGCAGGCATGTGCTTGAAAACATTGATACCACGACCTTAACTTATGATTCAGAACTGGTTAAAAAAGGACTAGAATTGAACGAACTGCCAAAATATATAGACAAAGAACCAGTAGAATTTATGTATTTAGAGAAATTACCGCTATCGCTAGTCGTTAGCGACAAAAGCGCAAAGGGAAATTTGCCATATTCAGAAATCTTAGCAAAAATTTTGGTTTAAGCCAATTCTTATTAATACTTAATACAAAAATTTATTTTGTTTGATTTTGCTATTTATTGTTGTTAGTATAAAGTTACTAGCGAAACATAAGTAGTATGAAAAAAATAATAATTCTTTTTGTGTTGTGGATGTGTGTAATTGCTATATCTCAGCCAGTGTATGCAATTGTTGAGGCTGACAATACAAAAAGTTCTAATAAAATAATACAGAAAAAATCGATTGATAATCTTGAGTTTGAAGATATTTTATTGAAGGCTCAAGAACATTCTTATGACCTTAAAATCGCTGATTTTGAAACACTAATCGCAAAACAAGATATTCGCGTTGCGCGGTCTGAATACTTCCCGAAATTAGGCGTATCTATTGGGCAAGAATACACAAAAAACTTCAAAGATGTTGGACAATCTTCTGTTGCGTCAATTGGCGATAATTTCATCAATCCATACACTCGTTTTCAATCTGTAATGGGCGTAACTCTTACTTACAATATTTTTGACTTTGGCGTAAGAGGCGGAAGTTTAAAGGCTTCGCAAGAAGGCGTCGGGGTTAAAGAATTTGAACAACAAGAAAAATTGCAAGAAATCTGCTTGAACGTTCTAGACACTTATTCAAAACTGCTTCTTTATCAAAGCCAGCTTGATTTATACAAAAAAATGTTAGCTCTTGAACAAAATAATCTCGACTTAAAAAAACGCTTGTTTGAGGCAAAAGAGTTGTCAAAAATTGAACTTGATGATGAAGAATTAAAAGTAAATAAGTTGAAATCTCAAATTGTCGAACTTAACTCAATGACGGCAGAAACCCTCGGTTGGCTTGAATTTTACACTGGCGAAAAATATAACGTAAACAACCTGAAGGTCGCAAATTTTAAAAAGTCAGATTTTGACGTAAACGCTTTCAACGACTATACAAAAACTGCCGTTTGGAAGAAAAACGAAAAACTTATTAAGCAAAAAGAATATGAACTTTACGTCGCAAAACGCGCGAATTACCCGAAAATTAACGCGTATTCACGATATTATTTTTACGGTTCTGACCCAGATAAATACGGCGAACACTACAAGGATATTGGTCCTTCAAACTTCACAATCGGTGCATCTGCAAATATGATGCTTTTTGACGGTATGAAAAACAGGGCAAATATTCAAAAAACAAATTTGGAATTACAACAACTAAATGTTCAAAGAGATAAAGAAATCGCAAATTTTGTCACAAGGCTTGCGACAATGCGCTCAAATTTGATTTATCTTGATGAACAAGTTTCAATAAACACAAACGCTTTAAATAACATTAAAAGCAAGGAAAAATCTAATCAACGACTTGTTGCAAAACGATTAATCGCGCCAATGGATTTGAACGATACTAAAATCGAACTTTTACAACAAGAAATTGAATTAGAAAAAAACAAAATTACCGCAACCTCAATAAAGCGCGGGATACAAATTCTTACGGACTACAAGGATTAAAACATGGAAGAAAGACAAACTAACGTAAATACAGGCTTGGTATCACTGGAAATTGTTGCAAGAATGAACAATGTCGATATTGATATGCGCTCAATTGTTCGTGAATACGCGATTTCTGGCGTTGATATTTCAAGTGAGGAATTAATAAGAATTGCTAAAAATAAAGGCTTTAAGATTAAATTCAAGAAGAATTTAAAAATAAAAGATTATCCAAAAAGCTATCCACTACCAGCAATTGTTCAGTTGAAAAACGAGGATTACCGCGTAATTTTAGGGGTTAAATCTGACGAAAACAAAGTCTTAACTCTAAAAC
>CAVCIX010000036.1:0-15640 GCA_963602505.1 Anaerovoracaceae bacterium
TTTTCAATGGTGAAGGTTCGCAAAACCAAAATGGAGGAACTTTCAAAGAATGGAAATAAGACTGCAGATGTTGCATTAGAGCAGATTGACGATTTAGACAAATTTGTAGCAGCGGTTCAATTGGGTGTAACAATCTCAAGTATCGGTTTAGGTTGGGTTGGGGAAGCAACTTTGGCTCATATCATTGAACCTTTGTTTGGGTTCTTACCTCAAATGGCGCAAGGTGTTGCAACTCATACTTTTTCAGTTTCAATAGCTTTCGCTTTAATCACATTTATGCACGTTGCTATTGGTGAATTGGTTCCAAAATCAATCGCATTGCAATATACAGAAACGACTGCCTTGTTTGTTGCAAGACCAATGCATTTTATTACAGTAATTTTCCATCCATTCATTTGGTTATTGAACGGTTTTGGAAATTTATTGTTAAAATTAATGCGCATTCCTCATCCAAAAAGCTCTTTAGCTCATTCTACAGAGGAATTGGACATGCTTGTTGATGCAAGCTATAAAGAAGGTGTTTTGAACGAAACAGAAAAAGAAATGTTGCATAACGCGTTCAAATTCTCTGATTTGACTGCAAAAGAAGTAATGATTCCAAGAACAGATATGGTTTGTATTCCAAAGGATATTACGCTTGAAGAGTTGAACCATTTGGCAAGTGAAAATCAATATACTAGATATCCAATTTATGAAGAAGATATCGACCATATTATAGGTTTTATCCACGTTAAAGACCTTTATTCTTCATCATTAAAGGGTGAAAAATTTGATATTGAAAAATTAAAACGTCCGATTTTATTTGTTCCTGAAACAATTACAATGGACAACATCGTTTTAGAGTTCAAAAAATGTCAAGGTCAAATGGCTATTGTTTTTGATGAATACGGTGGAACGGCTGGTATTATCACACTAGAAGACGTATTTGAAGAAATCTTTGGCGAAGTTCAAGACGAATTTGACGAAGTTGAAGAAGTTGATATTAAAGAAATTGGCGAAAATTCTTATGAAGCTAATGCCATGCTAAGACTTGATGAAATGGCAGAATTCTTTGGTATCGACGAAGAAGAATACGAAGAAGAAGACGTTGATACAGTCGGTGGTGTTGTTCTTAAACTTTTAGGACGTATTGCAAAACTTGACGATTCAGTAGATTGGAAAAATTTAACACTTCAAGTTAAAGAGGTTGATGGCGTTAGAATTACGAAATTATTGATTGTACGTCATCAACAACCTGAAGAAGAACAAAAAACAGTTAATAACGAGTCTTAGTCAATAAGCGTTTAAGACTATAGGTCGATTTATAATAAAAAGGCATTTTGAATATAAATGAACTTAACGCCTTATAGTCTTAAAGCCTTAACGTCCTATAGCCTTATAGCTATTATTGCAACTCACAATTTGACTTTTGCGGAAAAATAATTATAAACCAAACGGGGGATATTTTACTCTAGTCCCTTAAAATTTTGCCTGTTTTATCCGATAATTGAAATAGCGAGGTTTATTTATAATATGTTTTCCCCAATGATTCAAAGTTTAATATCATCGAGTGGTCAACAAGCTGCTGTTCAACGTAGTTTGCAGTTGCAGTCTTATGTAAATCCACCTCAAATTAAATTACCAGAAAAAACTGCTGATAAAAAGTCTTTTGCAGAGGTTTTAAAAACTTCTCAAGCTCAACAAACTAACAAAACTGGTTTTGGTGCGTTAGTTCCTCAACAACCTTCAGAAGAAGTTAAAGCTAAAATCTTAAGCAAGGGCGAAACAGTTGAAAAAACTGGAAAGTTTGGCGCGCTCACTGGTATTGCAAACAAATTTAACGCACTAAGAGCATCTGATGCCTCTACAACAATTCCAGAAGTTAGTAGAAATGCACCTAAAGCACAAATTTTATCAATGATTGATAAAGTGGCTAAAAAGCATGGTGTTGACGAAAAACTTGTAAGAGCTTTAGTTCGCCAAGAATCAGGATTTAATCCAAACGCAACTTCTCATTGTGGCGCTATGGGCTTAATGCAATTAATGCCAGCTACTGCAAAGGGTTTAGGCGTAACAGACGCTTACAACCCAGTACAAAACGTTGAAGGTGGCGTTAAATATTTAAAAAGCATGCTAAACAAATATAACGGCAACGTTATTTTAGCACTTGCTGCATACAACGCAGGTCCTGGAGCAGTTGACAAATACGGCTCTGTTCCACCTTATGCAGAAACTCAAAATTACGTAAAATCAATATTGGCTAACTATCTATGATGTGTTTAATTAACTTTTTATTCCGAATATTTGCAATCAGAAAGCTAAGAGTAAACTAACCTTTTAGCCAAAGAATGTCGTTGAAGATTATCACTACCATTAAAACAATCAGTAGTGAGAAGAAGAAGGTGCCGATTTTTTCGACAGTTTCGTCTTTCAATCTTTTTCCTCTGATTTTTTCAATGATTAAGAATAAAATATGTCCGCCGTCAAGAGCTGGTATTGGTAAGAAGTTTACAATAGCCAAATCCATTGAGATGATTGCGGTTAGCAATAATCCGTAGAACATACCGCTATTGCTGATTATGTCGCCACCAACTTTTGTAATTGCAACGATACCGTGAAGATCTTTGAATGGTATTTTCCCTGTGAAAATCAAACCTAGACCATAAACCATATCATAAGTTTTGTCCCAAAGATAGATTGTACTTTGTTTTACAACTGATTTTATACCTTGAGTTTTAACTAGGTTACTTTTTTGAGCAAATTCAATGCCAATTTTGCCATCTTTATCTGTGTAAACTGGTTCCAAATCAATCATTTTGCCATCTCTTTGAACCTTGATTAATATTGGGTGTTGAGTGTCTGACATTGCTTTTGAAATATCTTCAAGTGAGAATTGCTCATTACCTGTAAAATAGCTATAGTTATTGGCGATTAGCTCATCTCTAAGCGCAATAAGTTTTTCATCAAGTTTTTCATCCTTGTTTTTGTAAGCAACTAAGCCTCTTTCTGCGTCTTTTGAGAACGAAATTGCAGTTTCATCAGTAATTTCAGGAAGCTTTACTGTAACGCCCTTTGGAATAATTTCATCTGTTTGAAAAGCTAAATTCATTTCTTTAAGTTGCGCAAGTTTTTCGTTTGCTTGTGCCTTGTTGTAATATCCGTCATAAGCGTTGCTATTCTTGATTATTGACAAAATTGAACTTAGGTTTGTAATATTTGTGTTGTTTATAGAAACGATTTTGTCATTTTTTTGAATTCCAGATTGCCAAATTGAAGCTTCTTTTGGTGCAATGATGTTGTTAACGAAGATTTCGTAAGTGTTTGCAGGAAGATGTCCCCAGTGGAAAGACGCAAATAAAACGATTACGTAGGCGCAAATTACGTTAAAAAATACGCCAGCAGAGGTTACGATTGCTCTTTGATAAATTGGTCTATTCAAAAATCTGTCAGGAGAATCCGCAGGTAAATCGCAGTCCTTGTCGTCGTCTTCAAATTCTACGTATCCACCAATCAAAAAGGCGTGGATTAAAACAGTTGTGTCGCCAACTTGTTTTTGCCAAAGAGTTGGTCCAATAGGGAAACCTAGCGCAAATTTTTTAACTTTAATGTTAAACATTTTTGCAGCTAAGAAGTGTCCTAATTCGTGTACTAAAATTAGCACACTTAATAGTATTATCATTATTAAAATTGACATAATTTCTCCTTTATTTCTATAATATTTTATCATGAAAAATTTTTTATTAGGTCTTTTAGATTGGATTTATAAGAAAAAATGTTACGTTTGCGGAAGCTCTAAAGAGTCGGCAAAACTTTGCTCTAAGTGCTATGAGAAAATAAGATTTAACTCTAAATGTGTTAATCGAAAAATCTTGAATGTCGATATCTATGCGAGTGGATTTTATGATACTGTTTTGCAAAAAATTATTAGAGGTTTAAAATACCACGGACAAAGAGAATTGGCGTATTATCAAGCAAAATTTATGTGGGAATATTGGCAATCTTTGAACCTCGAAAAGGATTTTATAGTTGTTCCCGTTCCGTTGTTTAAAACTCGCCAAAAACAAAGAAAATACAATCACATGGAGCTTGTTGCTTTAGAATTTTGCAAACTTTCAGGGTATGAATACAATTTTGATTTGATTAAACGAATTAAAAATACAAAACCTCAGTATAGGTTAAAAAGGCACGAAAGAATGGAGAATTTAGCAGGTGCTTTTGAGGTTAAATTTGAGGTGAAACCTGAAAAACCGCTTTTGCTTATTGATGATATTTGTACGACAGGTTCGACTTTTGAATCGATGATTTTGGCATTGAATAAAAAAGGTGTTTATAATATAACATGTTTGGCAACATCAACGGTGGAATAGTTATGAAAAAGTTATTTTTACTAATTTGTTTGTTATTATTTTCGACATCTGCTCAGGCAATTGAGTGTTATTCACCTTACGAATGCGATGTCTATGGTAATCTTTATATAAAAAGTAAGGATTACAAAGAGGCAGTTGAATGCTTTGATAAATCTATTTCAATGTATGGTAAAGATTTTAATGCCTACGCATTGAGGGCAAAAGCAAATTTTTATTTAAAAAATTATGATAAAACCTTTAAAGATGCAACAAAATCAATTGATATTGCTCCAAATCCAATGGGTTTTGGGTTAAGAGCGAGTGCTAAACTGATTAAAAAAGATTACACGGGTGCAATTAATGACGCATCTATGGCTTTGGACTTAAATCCAAAATATATGAAATGCTATGAAGTTAGAGCTCGTGCAAAAGTTGCATTAAAAGATTACAACGGCGCTTTAGAAGATATTCAGAAGGCTTTGGCTTTGCGTAATAATTATGCAAAAAGCTATGAAGTTCGAGCAATGGCAGAAATGGGCTTGAAGGATTATGCATCAGCAAAAAGAGATTTTGAGGTTGCAGAAGGATTTTTCAAATTCCAAGAAGATACCGTGAATGAAAAGAAAATGCAAAGACTTGCACGTTATTGCAAAAGGCGGATAAAATGATTATCGCAGAGTTCGCCAAATTCTTGCAAGCGCACGATGAAGACATAATTAAAAATAAATCGACTTGTAGTCTTTTGTGTGCTTGGGTTATGGAGATTTTAGAGCGCAAACCTAGAACGAACGTTGAAAAAGTCGTGCATGCTGAAATTGCTTGTGCAAAGAATGAAAATGGAGAGTTTTTACTTGTTGCAAAATCCGAAAGTGGGCAAAAACTTACTCAGGCGCTTTATCATTTTGCACTAAGCTATGAGCAACATATTATGCGTAAATGGCTTAATGATAAAACTTCAAACGACTTTTCGTAACATAATTTAAAATCATGCTTGATTTTAAAACATGTTTAAAATAAGATTATTTTACAAACCGCAGACAGTTAGTGCCGAAAGGCTTAAACCCAAAAGGCTAACCGAGGTCAAAAACTTAATTTAATAGTATTTGATTGGAAAATTTTGCGGCTTTATGTAGGCAAAATTTTTTTTATGCTTACACAATAGGTCGATAAAAAAATACAAAAGGAGAAAACATGTCAACAAAAGCTTTTAAAGATGAAAAAATCGAAAAAATTAAAGAAAAAGTTGAAAAAGCTCAAGTTGCTATTGTTACTGAATACCGTGGAATGACAGTAGAAGAAATCACAAAATTACGTCGCGAATTGCAAAAATGTGGCGGTGATTACATGGTAACAAAAAACACACTTGCAAAAATTGCAGTGAAAGGTTCAGAATATGAAGTTTTAACAGAAACTTTAAAAGGACCAATCGCAATCGCTTTCGGATTTGAAGATCCAGTTAGCCCTGCAAAAGCTTTAGCAAAATTCATTAAAGACACTAAAAAAGGCGAAATTGTTGCAGCAGCATTAGATGGTAAATTATTATCAGCTAACGAAGCAAAAGCATTGGCAGATCTTCCATCAAAAGAAGAAATCTACGCAAAAATGCTTGGAAGCATCAATTCACCAGCATCAGGCATTGTTGGTTCTATCAACGCAGTTATGGCATCACTTACTCGTGCTGTTGCAGCTGTTAGGGATCAAAAAGCCGCTTAATTCAGTTTTATGTAGTGCATAAAACAAAAAACAAAGTTATTACTCAAAATTTATTATGAAAGGAAAATAAAATGAGCAACGTAGAAACTATTTTAGAATCAATTGAAAAATTAACTTTATTAGAAGCAGCTGAATTAGTAAAAGCTATGGAAGAAAAATTCGGCGTTTCAGCAGCAGCTCCAGTAGCAGTAGCAGCAGCTCCAGCAGCTGCAGCAGGTGATGCAGCAGATGCAGCAGATGCAGAAGTAACTGTTGTATTAGCTTCAGCTGGTGCTAACAAAATCGCTGTATTAAAAGAAGTTCGTGCTATCACAGGCTTAGGCTTAAAAGAAGCTAAAGATTTAGTTGATGGCGCTCCAAAACCAGTTAAAGAAAACGTTAAGAAAGAAGACGCAGAAGCTATCAAGAAACAACTTGAAGCAGCTGGTGCAACTGTTGAAATCAAATAGTTTTGATTTTATCAAAAACTTCAAAAGGGGTTACCGTTTGGTAGCCTCTTTTTTTATTGAAAGATTAAATTGTAAATAAATGTAAAGTTGGTTTTTTTATGCATGGTTTAGGCTATTACTGGATTGTCCGAAAATTAGCATTTTTCATGCTTTTAGCCCATTAAAGTATTAAAATTTTGTGCCGATATATAACATGTAGAAGAAAAAATTGTAATTAAAGGAGTCTGCTTATGGGTATGTCAGCTTCACAAGCAAGGTTATTGTTTATAACTTCGAGAATGAATGATATAGAATTGAAATCGCAACAAATTTCAAATACGAAAATGCGTTTAGCAGATGAATCTGAACAAGTTGCGAATGCATATACAACGGCCTTGAATAAAACAAGATTGCAAATTACAGACCCATTGACTCAAACTTCAAGCCAATTGACTTATAATGCGATTATGTCACAAGACGGTTTAATGAGCGGTGGATATAACCTTCAAACTGTAGATGGAAAAGTTGTTGTATCTCATGATGTTGCAGCAGCGTTTGAAAAATCTCGAGGAAAAACTTATGTTGCAGAAGATATTTCTGTATATCAAAATAATTACAATTCTGCCGTAAGTGATTTGAACAATGCAAGAACAACTCTTTCTAATTATTTAACAGAAAAAAATGTTTCAGTTAATAGTGATGGAACTTTAAAATTCCCAACAAAAACTACATTTGTACAAACTGCTGACAGTACAGGTTCTGCTGGTGGCGCTGGCGGTGCTAGTGGTGCAAAAGGTGGCAGTTCTGTTCCAACAACTGAAGGTACAAGTTCAGCAGGCGGTGCTGGCGGTACAAGTGGAGTTGGCGGAGCTGGTAAAGTTGGCACTGCAGAAGGTACAAGCTCGGCAGGTGGCACAAGCGGAGTTGGCGGTTCTGGCAAAGTCGGCACTGTTGAAGGCACAAGTTCAGCAGGTGGCGCTGGTGGTGTTCGCCGTATGGCTGCTAATTTAGATTATCAACAACAATCTATAAATCCTAATGTAAATAGCAACTTATCATTTAATTATAGTGTAAATAATGATATTGTTGGCGCAGATACAAATTTACGTTGGACTGGCGGTACAACTGGTACGACAGGTACAACAGGAACTACAGGTAGCACAACAGGTAGTGGAGCTTCAACAAGACTAGGTGGCTTGAATATCACTGGTGCAACTAAATTTGATCCAAATGTATTTAAAGATAATATTCTTGACAAAAATACTCAATATGAATTTACAGGTGAATTTGGCGGTAAATATACAGGTTCTATTGAAAAGGAAGTATATTCAGACGCTGAAAAGAACCAAATTAAGAAACAATATCTTGAATTTTTGAACAATATTTCTCAAGCAGAACAAAATGTTAAAACTACAAAAGAAGCCTTAGATGGAGCAATAGCAACAAATAACTCAGTTAATGCATCAGGCGATTATTCTAGCGATTACTACCAAAATCTATTTAAAGAAATGGAAAAAAGCGGATACCAAGCTTATGACCAAAAATTGTTGAATAATCCAGAAGCTCTACAAGCTTACTTGAGTAATGGTAACTGGTATCTTGGTAAAAAAGACGCTGACGGAAAATATGCTCAAACTTCAATTTCTTCAACTACAATGATTACAGAAGTTACAGACAAGACAGATATGGCAAAAGCCGAAGCTGAATACAATGCTAAGACTTTGAAAATCAATAACAAAGAAAAGAAATTGGATAACCAACTTAAGAACCTTGATACAGAACATTCGGCATTAAAAACTGAACAAGATTCAATTAAATCCTTAATTAAGGATAATATTGATAAATCCTTCAATTTATTCTCATAGAATAAAATAAACGGTACACGCTTATGATAAATGAAACTATTAGGTGGAAATCTCGATTTAACGGAGATTTCCACCCTAAATATATAGAATTTGTTGATTTAATATCTAAGGTAAAAACTTTTAAAGAGGACGAGGCTTTAGATGTTGAATTTAGCATGTTTTTTATAGCAAAATTCGTTCGTCTTTTTGACGGTGTAATAAAAGTTGTTAGAGAATTTTTGCAATATCAGGGAATATTTCAAGTGGAGGCTCGCGAAGTTATAAAAGAGTGTTTTTCAATTGAGATAATTGAAGATGGGCAAGGTTGGATTGACATGATGTATGATGTCAACCGCTTAGGATATGCAATTCCTGATAGTGCAGATTTAAAACTTGTTACGTACAAGTATTTTGACCTAATAACTAAAATGCATGAGTATTTAGAGAAAAAATATGGTGAATAATGAAAGATAAATATTTTGGCGTTGGCGAATATACGTTTAATTTGATTATTGACTACTTTAAATTAAAAGACGAAGTAAAATTTGTTAGAATTTATGGGTCAAGATACAGAGGAGAAGGAAGACCTTCTTCCGATATGGATTTGCTTGTTGAAGGCACGTTTGAACATGAAAAAATATATGATATGAAGCAAGAAATTAACAAATTAAAAACTCCATATCGTATTGATTTTGTTGACGTTCACTCTCCTGACCCAATTGATATCGATTTTATACAAAGAAATCTTCACGTAAGTGAATTAATATACGCGCGCTCGGATTATTTTCCTGAGGAAGATTTTAAAGAAATAAGTGATGTAAAAGAAAGACCTTTTGAAGGGTATCCAAGGTGGGTATATCGATATTTTAATTTCTATAATTCGAAATTGGACGTATTTTTGCAAGACGTTGACGAGATGATAAAATATCACGAAAACAACATTGATAATATTGAATACCAAATTGGCATATTCGGACGATTTAAGAATATGTTCGAAGGGTGCTGGAAAGTTTACAAAGACTATTTGAAAGAAGTTTTGGGTATAAAATTATTTTTGCCAAGAGAAATTTTTACAGTTGCCGAACAAAAAGGTTTATTAGAGGATAAAAATGTTTGGTTCAGCATGATTGATGATTTTAAAATCATGACAGATTATATGTTTGCTGATATTAATGATGAAATGATTTATCGCTTGAAAAACTACTATATTCCTGCGATAAAAGCTGAAAAAGAGTTTTTTAAAGCCGAATATTTAGAACACGTAAAAGACAATTTGTTCTTCTACGATATTTTTTAATATTTTTTTTGTAAATAAATGTAAAAGCATGGGGTAAATTATAGCAAATTCTAGCTTTATAGTTGTTAGAATATATATAAGTGTGTGCATGGAGAATTCATGAAAGTAAATTCGGTTAACCCCCAAATCCAACAAAGCTTTCAGGCTAAAGAGCAAAAGCCTCAAAAGCTTAAGTATCACAAAGATACTTTATTAGAAAACAATCTTAAAACTAAGTTAGAAATTCAGGGTGATAAGCTTACAAAAGCTTTTACTACTTACCCTGCAAAAGGTTTGAAAGGCGACAAAAACGCTAATTTCTACGAATTTTTAACAATGGGTACTGTTCCATATTTAGTTGGCAGTGCTGCATTAATGGCTGTATTTAACCTTGCTAACAAATATTTCACTCCATTTGCACAATCAAAAGCAGGTTCAATCGGTAAGAAAATGGCTTTAGGTGTTGCAATGTACGGTGTTGCAAAAGAAGCTTCAAAGGCTTTGGTTAATGTTCCTGTTAAAGCTATGACAGGCGTTGATACTGAAATGCCTTATGCAAAAGTTGTTGAAGGCTTCCCTAAATTTGAAGGCGATAAAAATACAAAATCAATAGAATATCACAAGGTATTTGAAAGTGTTGAATTTCCTCGTTACGACTTGTTATACGGAAAAACAACAGAAGATAGAAATGCATACTACGATAAAATTGCTAAAAAATTAGGCTTAGGCGAAAATTTAGCAAGTTCAGATAAAGAAGTAAAACCAAGATTAAAAGATATCATCGTTCGTTCTAACACTGCTAAAAGTGTTTCTTCATACTTATGGGCAGCAACAGGCGTTGGTTTAGCAGTTCAAAAACCTTGGGATAACTTCTTTGTTTCAGCAACAAAAGGTCAAGGTTTTGCAAAAGTTAAAAACATGGCTCGTTCATTTGGCAATAACTTTGCAAAAGCAGCAAAAGACTTATGGACAGGCGGTGCAAATCCTACAAAAGTTCAAAAATACGCTGGTAAAGCTTTAATCGGCTCTGCGGTTTTAGCAACAGTAATCGGCGTTGCAAATACAGTTATAAGTGCAAGAAAGTCAGCAAAATTGGAAGATAAAAACATTTTTGATGAAAGCAGAAAGGTTGTGGTGGACTAAGATGGCAATTACCGCAACTAACGGAATCAAAACTCAACAATACATTAAACCTCAAGAAGCTAAAGGTAAATTGGTTTCTTCATCTGTTCTTCCAACTTGGAAAGACACAAAATACAATATTAACGCTTTAAAACATGGTTTAACTGGCAAAGCTAATGACCACGAATTAGGCAAATTAAACGATGTAGGTATGAAAGTTGGCGCAGTAGCTCTAGCTGGTTACTTAGCAACTCAAAAAGCTACTCCAAAAACAAAATTAATGGAATTTGTAGGTTTAGCAACCTTCTTTGGCGCAATGAAATTATGGCCAAAATTAGCTATTGGTGCACCTGCAAAAGCTATTCACGGTTTTGACCCAACTCAAGAGTATGTAGATAGTTTTGGACGTAAAAAACCTTTCTTCCAAGACCCACAATACACTCCTTGGGATGTTTATTCAGATGAACAATTACAAAAAATCGGCGATAAAATGGGTGTTGATAAAAATGCTCAAGACAGAAACGATTTAACAAAAGCAAACATGAAGAAAATTGCAACTAAAAACAATACTTTATGGATGCTAACTGCTGGTCTAGCTTCAGCCGTGTTCTCTGCTCTAGCTTGTAACAAAGCTGAAAAAGTTATCGACCCAGCTTTAGAAAAAGCAAACAATGCAAAAGCTGACAAAATGCTTCAAAACTTCGATAAAGAAGCTGAAAAACGTGTTAATAACGATATGCAAAAAGATTTAGACAAGATTTTTGCAGAAAACAAAGGTAAAAACGTTGATAACAAATTAGTTTTAGCTATTTCTGATAGATTAGCAAAAGGTTTAGACCCTGTAACTGCTGACGGTATTCAAGAAGATATGAAAAATATCTTGATGAACGGTAAATCAGTTGTTAACGAAAACTTGGCTGAAAAAATTGCAAACGGTTCTAAAAAAGTTTTATCTCAAAAATTCTCAGAAGAACAAGTTGCAAAATTAGTTCCAACAAAAGAAGAATTAACAAAACACTTTGAAAATAAAAACGTTATGGGCAAAGAGGTTTCAGAAGATGAAGCCGTTGAAATCCGCTCATCAGTTGCTCAATTGGTTCTTGCAAAAGCAAAAGAACAAGGTATGACAACTGAAAACTTAAAAAATATCAAAAAAGGTGTTTCAATGGTTGCAGATAAAGCAATCAAATCAAATTCAGCATCTGTTCTTGATGAAAATGCAATGAAAAAAGTTAGCGAAATCGCAAAAACAATGAGCGAATTGCAAGCAAAAGCATCAGTTCTTGATGATTATGCACAAATCAAAGTTGCTGACAAACCTGAAACAGTAATCGCAAACTACTGGAACACAGTTTCTTCAAGCTTAATCAAAACTTTAGGCATTGACTTTAAGGAAATGGAAAAAGTTAGAAACAACCGAGAATTAGTTCAAGGTTTAGTAAGAAACAAAATTGAAGAAGTAACTTCTGATGATGCAAAATACGAAAAAGCTATTGGCGAAATTGCAAATTCTGTTGCACAATTAGACAAGAAAATTAAGCCAGAAGATACTAAAAAATATGTTGAATTAGTTGGCAAAACTTACGATGACTATGCTGGCAAATTATACAACCAAGGAATGGAAGCAACTGCAAACAAATTAACTGCTTTGTCAGTTGGTGGTAAAGGTTCTTTAAAACGTGTTAAACAAGTTTATTTTGAAGAAAGAATTTCAGGTGTAAGAAATTCCTTCTCAAGATTAATCAATACAATGGATGTATATAGAAGAATTTCTAAAGGCGAAGTTCCAAACGACGGTTCAGCAAGAGAAGTTAAAGAAGCAATGCTAGAACTTGTTAAACAAACAACTTTACAAGGTCATTCTTCTGATCACTCAATCAAATTCTACTTTAACAGAAGTCAAAACCCAAATGCTGACACAAGCGCAGTTGAAATTAAAGACGGAAAAGTAGTAAACAAATATTTCGACAAAAACAAAGGTGTTGATATTCCTGCTGATTACGATTTCTATCAAAAAGCTATGAATTATATGTATAATTCACAAATGGATAAAACAACAGTTGAAGCGTTGAAAAAAGCTGGTATTGAACAACAAATCAATACATACAACAACGAAGTATTTACAAAAATTGGTGGTGCTGATTACTTCACAAAACCAAACCACAAAACAACAGGTGATGCGGGTGCATCTTCTGAATACAAATTCTTATTATTAGGTGTAGCACCTGATGAAATGATGACAAAAACAGTTCAACAATCGTATAACTCTAAAAAATGGGGTAATACTTTTGGAACAGTTGGTGCAGTGTTAACAGGTTTAACTGTCGCAGCGCAATTCTTATTCGGTAAAGGCAAGGCAGTTAAGTAGGAAATAGGAAAATGTTAAACGTTCAATTAATCAAAGCAAATATCTTAAATGTAAAAGATAACAATAAACAAGCTTCAAGAAAAGTAATGCCAAGCTTTACAAGCAATACAGAAGCTTATGCAACAAATCCGTTGAAAAATTATTTAGAAGCGCAAGCTATGATGAATAAATCATTGGTTAATGTAGCTCCTGCAAAAGAAGTTGCAAAAGTTGAAGATAAAAAGGTTGCAGAACCTCAATATAAAAACAACTTGAAATCTATGTTGCAAAACAACGAAGCAAAAATTTTGGCAATTGTACCAAGAACCTTCAATGCAAAAGACGAAAACGGTGATGAAAAAATTACTGGAAACGAACAACACGGCACATTCTTGAACGCAATTGACAGATTAGACGAAGTTAAAGCAGAAGGTTTTAACACTTTCCACATTTTACCAATTCACCCAACTGGTAAAAAACACGCTATGGGCTTAGCTGGTTCTTTATATTCACCACTAGATTTCTTAGCAATTGACCCAAATTTAATTGACAAAAACGATAAACGTTCTCCAGAAGACCAAGTAAGAGAATTTACAAAAGAATGCCACAAACGCGGTATCAAAGTTATGTTAGACTTACCAAGTTGTTCTTCTTACGATTTATACTTGCAAAAACCAGAATTAATGGCAAAAGAACGTGACGGTCAAGCAAAAACTCCTCAAGGCTGGAATGATATCAGAATGTTCCAACCATTCTCAGATGAAACAAAAAGAGAATTAAATCCTGATTTATTGGATTTACATAAAAAATACGTTGATATGTGCATTGATTTAGGTATTGACGGTATTCGTGCCGACGTTGCTCGTGCGAAACCTACTGAATTCTGGGATATCATTATTCCATATTCACACTCAAAAGACCCTGAATTCGGTTGGTTAGGTGAAACTTATACTTATGAAGACGCTTCACCACAAGCAAATATGCCTTACGACAGACCAGAAGACTCATTAAGAGCAGGTTTTGATGCATATTACGGTCAATATCATATTTTCCACGAATGGAAAGGTGCAAAAGACTTAAACGATTTCGTAAAAGAAAATATTGAAATGTCTAACAGATTGGAAAAAGGTAAATCAATTATCGGTTCGTTCACAACACACGATGATATTTCACCTATGTTCCACGGTGGTGTTGAATATTGCAACTTGACTGCTGGTTTGCAAGCAACTTTACCAATGTTGAATCCATACTACGTAGATGGCTATCAATCAGGTGATTACTACGTTTATGGCTATGACCATTCTAAATCAGAAGAATCTGAAACAGATTGCCACGAAATGACAGTTCACAGAGGCAAATTGGATATCTTCAATTTATCAAGAAAACCAGGTGGTAAAAATCCTGAAATCGGTCAATTTATGACAGAATCTTTCAAAATGAGAGATAAATATCAAGATTTAATCACAAAAGGTTCTTTCATTGAATTAGACAAGAAAAACGATAAAGACGACCAAATTATTGCTTACGCAAGACATAAAGACGGTAAAACTTTATTGGTTGTAGCTAACAAAAATATTAACAGAAACGTTACTGCAACAGTTAAAGTTCCAACAATGAAGGCTACTCAAGAGCTTAAAAACTTGTTGCCAGCTTATGGTAAACAATCAAAATACCAAGCAGGTGAAGGTGAATTAAAAGTTGATTTAGCACCATCAAGAGTTCACGTATTTGAAATTGATACTCCAAATATTGAACAAGCTTGCGAAGGCAGAGTTTACAAACAAAACTTATAATTGACAGAACATTAAATAACACGTAGAGATATTACAGGGGTGAGAAATCATCCCTTTTATTTTTGGAAAATCAAAAGTGCGTTGCCGTTTTTGTCGATAAATCCGTTTAAATTGTACTTTTTAAGGTGATTTGCGATTTCTAAAATGGTTTCGTGTTTGTTTTTGTTGTGACTAAAAATGTAAAAATATTTGCCAGTTGGAAAATTGTCTAAATAGCTTAAATAATCGCTTGTTAATTGATTTTGAGGTGGCTCGACAATAATATTTTTGCCATTAAGGTTCAAAAAATGCTTGTAATATTCAAAAGTAATTGCGCTACCTTGAGAAATATATATAATATCATTGTCCGAAGCTTGCTCTATTGCTAGACTTAAGGGCTTTTTGATATCCTCGTAGTTAAAACTTCTGAAAAGAATTTGTTTTGCTGAATAAATTCCACAAAACAAAATTGCAAGAACTAAAAAGAGTGAAATAATAGTGTTCTTAAGCTTTTGGTTGAGGTTAAATACGTTAAACCCAGTTATAGTAATTAAAATTAGAATTGGTGATAAAAATAATCCAGTTCTTCCAAAATATGGATAAAAATGAAAATATGACGCTAAAATGGTTAAAAATAGTGGAATTACGAGTAATAAATTTTTATTGTTTTTGAACTCTTTTATGCAGTAAATTACTCCTAAAACAAAAAAGATAATTGCGATTTGAAGTGGTTTAAATGTGAAGGCGAAATTTGCAAAAATGATATTAAAAAAGTTTGATAAATTAGCGCTGATGAACCCTTCTGTCCAGTAG
>CAVCIX010000037.1:0-14900 GCA_963602505.1 Anaerovoracaceae bacterium
GCTCTGTGCTTAAACCTGCGGCAATTTATAGACAAGCTAAATGCGCAGAATTTATGAAGTCAAATAAGTTGGTTATCAAGCACTATAAACAACTTATGCGTAGATATCCAAATTTTGCACTATCAACAAAAATAAAATACTTGTTGGCTCAAAATACTTATGATAGATCACCAAAAAGAGCTAAAAGACAATTCCAAGCAATTCTAAAAAAATATCCAAATAGCGAGTATGCTATTGCTTCAAACTACTATTTAGGCTTAATTCAAGTATTAGAACTTGAAGGCGTAACTAATCAAACAAAATTGGCACTTGATATTCAAAAAGCTGAGGATTATTTTAAAGCATACTTAAAAGATGCTCCAGCAGGGCGTTATGCGATTTATTCAATAAATAAAATCAAAGAGTTAAATCCAAATACTTTGTCGGGTGAGGACAATTTAATCATCGCACGTTCATATTATGCTTTGGGCGAATTTGATTTAGCAAGAAAGCATTTAGATGCAACAAACGTGGCTTATAGCTGGTGCGATATCGTAAAAAATTATTATGAATTAAGAAATTATCAAAAGGTAAAAGAATTTACAGAAAAAGGCTTGGCTAATTATTCTCAATATGTAGATAAACAGGACTTATACAAGGCTGTTGATTTGTATTTGCAAAGTTCAACTGGTAACAAAACAAATGCTATTTCGTATTTGAGCGATTTATCTATCGGCAAAGACGGAGAAGATTATTTAACGTATTTAACTTGTATGAATTCTCCAGCAGAGGTTAAAAACGCTTGTTATACAAATTTATACTATAAGTTCCCTGACGGTCAATTTGCAGCTGACGCATTATCAAACATGTTTTTTGCAAACATAAAATACGAACGCTACAATGCGGCTAAAAAACTGGGCTTAGAACATTTAGAAAAATTTAAAAACGTTAATTCAACTCCATTTGTTCTATTTTGGATGGGCAGAGCTGAGGAATTTTCTAAAAATTACGAGGTTTCAAGAACTTATTACAAACGAGTTATCAACGAATATCCTGATTCGTACTACGCTTATAGAGCATACGTAGATATGTATAGAGTTGAAAATCCATTGTTCTCAAAAGAACTTGTTCCACAACCTGTTGTGTTCCCGTATGAACACTCAAAAGACGGTGATATGGTCGTAAAATTAGCTTTATTGAAGGATTATGGACTAGTTAATGAATTGTGTAAAAACGATAAATTTGTTCAAAGCTGGTTAGCGTACGAACGCGGTGATTTCAATTCGTCAGTTGTAATGGCACGTGATGCAATGGATAAATTGCCTAAAAAACCTGTTAAAACTGACTTTAGATGGAGATTAGTATATCCAATTCATTTTTATGATGATATTAAAGAATTTAGCTTGAGTAATAATCCAATTTTATTGTTGGCAATTATTAAGGAAGAAAGCCATTTTGATGTAAAAGCTACAAGCGCAGTTGGTGCAAAAGGCTTGATGCAACTAATGCCACAAACTGCAAATGAGGTTAAAAACTCTTATGGTATCTCAACTTCTGACCCAAATTACTTGTATGACCCAAGAATGAATATTCAGTTGGGAAGCCTTTATTTCTCTCAATTGAAGAAATTAAATGACGGCAGTGAATTTTTTGCAGTGCTATCTTATAATGGTGGATTGGGAATGGTTAAAAATTGGAGAAATAGCATAAACTACTCAGGTAGAGATGACTTTTTAGAACAAGTTCCATATCCAGAAACACAAAACTACCTTAAAAAGGTTTACAAAGCATACTGGAATTACGCAAGAATTTACGAAGAGTAATTATTTTAACAACATGCAATCGCCGTAAGAGTAGAACATGTATCGTTCTTTGATTGCTTCTTTGTATGCTTTAAATATGAAATCTTTACCTTCCAAAGCGCTTACAAGCATTAATAATGTTGATTTAGGAAGGTGGAAGTTTGTGATTAAATTATCAACAACTTTGAACTCATAAGGTGGGTAAATAAACAATTGTGATGCAGATTTGCAAGCTTTTATCTCACCAAATTGTTGAAAAGCTGTTTCTAAAGTTCTAACTGTTGTTGTTCCAACTGCAACAAGCTTTTTGCCACTTGCTTTTGCTTTATTTATTGCACTAGCAGTTTCTTCAGAAATTTCAAATTCTTCTGAATCCATTTTGTGTTCTAAAATATTTTCACATTTTACAGGACGGAAAGTTCCTAAACCCACAGTCAAATTAACGTAAGCAATTTCAACGCCCTTATTTTTTAACTTTTCTAAAATTTCTTCAGTGAAGTGTAAGCCAGCAGTCGGTGCGGCTACTGAGCCTTCATTTTTTGCATAAACAGTTTGATAACGTTCGTAATCTAAGTTTTTACGCTCGTCGTCTGTCATTTTTCTTTCGATATACGGAGGTAACGGAATATTTCCAACTTTATCTAGAATTTCGTATAAAATTCCGTCGTAAATAAGCTCAATTAACCATTTTCCGTCGCCAAGATTTTCAAGCATTTTTGCGCTTAAACAGTCTGCAATTTTAACAATAGTGCCTTCTTTTACACGCTTAGACGGTTTAATCAAAGCTTCCCATTGCTTGTTGCCTTTGTCCTTAAGTAAAAATATTTCAATCAAAGCGCCAGTGTCTTTGTGACCAAAAAGTCTTGCAGGAATAACTTTTGTATTGTTTAAAACTAAAATGCAATTTTCATCAAGGTAGTCAACAATATCATAGAAGTGTTTATTTTCTATTGTTTGAGATTGTTTATCGAGAACCATCATTTTGCATTCTTCGCGTTTTTCACTCGGAGTTTGTGCAATAAGTTCTTCAGGTAATGTGTAATCAAAATCGCTAAGTTGCATTTTATTCTTTATTTTTAACCTTTTTTGCATTTGCTACAACTGCATCATCAATTTTTTCTTTTTTCTTTGCATCTTCTAATTCAAGTTGCTTGTTAATAACAACAGTTTGTATAACTTGGATTACGTTGCTTGAAATCAAGTATAAAAGAACACCAGCAGGGATTGGAATGAATACGAAGGTTGCAGTCAACATAATCGGCATAAATGTATTCATTGATTTTTGAATTGCCTCTTGTGCTGGGTCTTGGTTTTTAGTTTTTGTTGTTGCCATCATAATTTTTTGAGTAGCAAACATTGTCAAACCGAATAATACAATCAAGATTAGAACATCATAGTGAAGCGAGCTTTTAACTTCTTTTGTTGGGAAGCTTGCAACTAAAATGCCGTCTTTTCTTGTAAATGTCATTGTTTCTGATTCTTTAGTTTGTAGGTCAGTAACTGTCATTTCAGCTTTTTGAATTTTGTCTAATTGGCTGAATTTTAAATCTAAATTATCAAGACTAACTTTAAAATCAACTGGTTCGCCAGGAGTTAATTCGCCTTGAATTTCTACTGCTTTGTTAGGTTTAGTAACTTTTACGTTGTCCAAAACTTCTTTGTCTAAGTAAACTTTAGCAGTTTTGCCTAACATAAAGTTATCATATTTAGAAACGCCGAAAATACCGTCGTTAGATACGCCAGCGTTAGTTTTTAAAGTTGCATCTAATCTATTGATGAATAAAAAGTTTGCATCGCCTGCAATTTGAATGAATTGAGGGCTCATTAATGCTGAATATAACAAAATGAATATCGGCATTTGGATTAATAATGGAAAACATCCAGACATTGGGTTGAACTTGTGTTCTTTGTAGAATTCCATCATTTTTTGTTGCATTTGTTGAGGGTCGTTTTTATAACGTTCTTGAATAGCCTTCATTTTTGGTTGAAGAATTTGCATTGTGCGCATAGAACGTTGTTGAGAAACGCCTAAAGGCCACATTGCAAGTCTTACGATAACTGTAAGTAAAATAATACCAACACCAAATCCACCAAAAATAGATAAGTATTTTAATATTTCAATAGTTAATGTTATAAAATCCATAATTCTTCCTTAATTTGCTAGTCTAAAACCTTGTTAAATTGCTTATTATAGCTTACTTTAAACATAATTCTAAGTCAAGTAAAAATTGACTTGTGCAAAACAAAAAAGACTTAGTAAAAACTAAGCCTTTTTTTGTTAAATGGTCGGGATGACACGGTTCGAACGTGCGACCCCTTCGTCCCAAGCGAAGTGCGCTACCAGCTGCGCTACATCCCGTCGCCATTTCTTGATTAAATTCTATAATAAAGAAATTAATTCGTCAAGTGTTATTCTTTTATTACTTTAATTTCTTCATAATCTGTTAAAAATGAAGATTATGCAAAAAATGTTTTCTTTCAATTTATGTTTGCGATAAAATGATTTAATAATGAAAAAGTGTTTTTTATGGATAGCTCTTTTATTAGTTTTTTGTCCTTCTTTTGCTATTGCAGAGGAGGCTGTTTATCTTGCAATTCAAGATGTTGAGCCGACTCTAGAAACAAAAATCAAAGAGGATTTGCCAATTTTGCCTACACAAGAAGAAATTGAAGAAGAAAAGACTGATACGATTAATGAAGATGTTATTTTAGAGCAAAAAGTTCAAAAGGAAAAACACGAAAATTTAAAGGCTGAAATTGATTACGATATTGTAAACTACACAACTTCGCTATTTTCTGATTATAAAACTTTTCATTTTGATAGAGGCATAATTGAAACAATGGAGCCTTATTTTGCATATCAAGGTCAATTTAATTTCTTATTTAATCAGCCTAAATATCATACAACCTTCACTGAACCGACAATGGATGTTGCTTTTGTTGGTAATTTCAGAGAGGTTCCAGTTGAATATAAATTTTTATTCAATGTAATGCCAAGAGATGGTTATAACTTTTTCCAAACCTTAATTCAAGACGATTTTATAACGTTTAAAAATATCCCAAATCATAGAATAACAGTTGGAAGTTTTAGAACTCCAATCGGTGTAGAAGGTGGCACAAGCGGTTATACATTGCCGTTTTTGACTCGAGCACAAATTTCAAGAAATTTTGGTTCTATTCGTGGTATCGGTGTTAAAGTTCTTGGCGATTATGATTTAGTTCAATACAATTTAGGCGTAACAAGTTCTGACAGAAACTTTAAAAACATTCTTCCAGGGGCAGAATTTAATGGTTGGGTAAACCTAAAACCGTTAGGTAAAACAAAAGGTAAATATGGTGAACTAAAAATAGGTGGAGGCTTAAACGCTGGTCATAGAGAGTTTGATTATTCTGTAGTTGGCGCTTACGTAAGTTACAAGTACAAAAAAATTGCTATGAATTGTGAATATGCTATTGCAAACGGCTCAAACGGTCTTGCTGGATTGAGTGAAAATAAAGCGGACGGTATTTATACTACCTTGTCTTACAATATTACAAAAAAACTTCAAATTTTAGCTAGATATGATTATTTTAATGCAAATAAAAATGCTTCAAACGCAACTAGCTCAGAATATACCGCAGGATTAAATTACTACGTAAAAGGTAGTGCGTTAAAATTTATGTTGAATTATGTGTTCAGACAATCTGATTATGAAGAAAATTCAAATCGTATTATGTTAGGTACTCAAATTATTCTTTAAAAACATGGAGATGCATGTTGCTACTGCATTTGACATGTTTACAAAACTTAATATTTGATTAAAAAAAGGCAATTTTTTATAAAAAAAATACTTTTTATAAGTACGAGAGATAATCAGAGAGAAAATAATGACACCTATTAATTTTGGACAACAATTTAATACAACATTATTTACAATGAATCTATTGAATGGTATTCGTCCTACTTCTGATTTCTACTCAATGGGTTTTGGTTCAACTAGCATTTTCGGTGAAGCTTTTGGTTCTAACTTCGGTATGATGTCAAATCCATTCGCTATGGCTTCAATGTCTATGCCTGCAATGCCAATGTTCCAAATGCCTTCTTTATTCAACTTCAACTTCTCTTCTAAAATGCCAACTTACAACTTCGGTTCATTTGGTACAAACGTAAGAGCTAACTTAAACTACACTTGCAAAACTTCTCAAGCAACAAACGCTTTGAGATTAGCTCAATCTCAAATCGGTGTTAGCGAAAACGGCAACTCAAACAACAGTGCTGAAGTTAACAAATACAGATTTGGTAAAGCAGATGGTACTCCATGGTGCGCAAGCTTCGTTTCTTGGTGCTATGGCGCTGGTCAAAACGGAAACAACAAAAAAACTTTCGGTTATGACGCAAGCTCTCAAAACATCAGAAGAAAAGCTGAAAAAGCTGGTTTCTATGCAACAACAAAATCTGGTTACGCTCCAAAAGCTGGCGACTTAGCTATTTGGAAATACAACGAAGCTTCTGGCCACGTTGGTATCGTATCAAAAGTAAACGCTGACGGTACTTTCGAAGTTATCGAAGGCAACAGCTCAAACAAAGTTCAAAAAACAACAAGAACAATGGCTTCAGCTAACTTACACGGTTTCGTAAGAATGGATGAATGGTTAGCAGCATAATATAAAGTGTGTAAAGGAAAAGGAAATAGTGAAAAGTGTGTGGGGTTGATAAAATCAACCCCTTTTTATTGCAAAAAATATTTTCCAAAAGTAAAGCCTCACAGTCTTTCTGCGAGGCGATTGAATTAGTGTACATGCATGTTATATCCATGCTTTCGGGCATGGCAACCATGTTTATTTTTCTTAATAATTCATGTTTTTATATATTTTATTTATGATTTTAATTTAAAATTTAAGTATGCAAAATTTCGTTATTGACAATAATTTAAAATCTGATGTTCTAACGACTGAGGACGGGGTTAAAATTGCATACAACCATATTAAAAACGGGCATGAAGTGGTTTTAGTCGTTGCGCATGGTTGGTTTATGAGCAAGGATTCAAAGTCGTTTTTAGAAATTGCAAAAAGTTTTGCGGATTATTTTGATGTAATTACATTTGATTTTAGAGGTCATTGTAAAAGCGGTGGCAAATATACCTTTGGACACAAAGAAACGCTTGATTTAAGCGCTGTTATAGATTATGCCAAACAAAACTACCAACATATTTATCTTATGGGATTTTCTTTGGGAAGTCTTATTTCTGTTGATTTTTGCGCAAAAAATTCTGGCGTAGAAAAGTTGGTATTAGTTAGCGCTCCTACTGATTTTAAAAAGATAGAAAACAATGTCTTTAGCCCGAATGCGTTTATTCCAACCTTGAAAAAATTCGAATTTAAGCGTTGGACATCGATTAAATTTACTTCGCCGTTTAAGCGCAAACCTGTTCCGTTGGAATTAATTAATAAAATTTATATACCTATATTTTTTATTGCGGGCGAAAATGACCCTATAATTAGAGTTTGGCATAATCACAAGCTTTTTGAGCATGCTAATTCTTTAAAAAAGGAATTAGTTGTGAAGAATGGAAAGCATGCCGAAGATATTTATTTAGAAAATAGAGAATTGTTTGTAAAAAGTTGTGTTGATTGGTTAAATGGAGAGTGCTAGATGAGTGAGTTTAAAAATAAGTTTGATTTTTTCGTTAGACAAAAAACAAAATTTTCAAGAAAAAATTATTCACCAAAACCGCAAAATGTTGCTGATTTAATTCCAAAAAGTCAGTATGATTTGACTATTCTAAAAAGCGATATTACTCGTCAAAATTGCGTAGAAAACTTATACATTTTGGATATTTTGGATAAATATTTTAGAGTTTACCCTATGGAGGAGTTAAAAGTTTTAGATATAGGTTCAAAAAATTGGAATTACGCCAAGGGTGAATACATATTCTTTAAATATAACTGTCATCATTTAGAACTTACAGGTGTAGAACTTGATGCTTACAGATTGTGTTGGAATTTGTATAGCAGAAAAGAAATTGCTCGTTATAATATAAAATATTTACCATTTACAAAGTATGTAGATGACGATTTTATGAATTTTAATGGCAAATTTGATTATATAACTTGGTTTTTGCCGTTTGTTGGCGAGGTTCAACACAAGGCTTGGGGGCTTCCTATGGAGTATTTCAATCCAAAAGCAATGTTGGCTCACGCAAAGGAATGTTTGAATGACGGCGGTGCAATGTTTATTGTAAATCAAGGCGAGTCAGAATTTTGGTTGCAAAAGCAGTTATGTGACGAATTAGGGCTTTCATATAAAGAAATTGGATTGATTGGAAGCGAATATTCACCATATAAACTTCCAAGATATGCACTAATTGTTTATTAATGTGTTATACTAATAAAAAAAGGATACGTTATGAAAAAATTTATTTCAATATTTGCAGTAATTGCACTAATTTCAACATGCTCAGCTTTTGGGGCGAAATACAAGGTTAACACTTCGGGTACAGTAAAATCAAATGGAAAAGTTGTTTCACCTTCCACAAGTACAACTCAATCTAATCCATATAACGTTTACTCTACTGGGAATTATGTTGCCTCAAGACAGGTTACATCAACTCAAGTTAGTACAATTGAACTTGTAATGGACTACTCAGGCAGTATGGCAAGTTGTATTGCTGAGGCAAAAAAGGCTATGAATTCAATCATTGCGCAAGTTCCGTCTTCTGTAAATGTTGGATTTAGAGTGTTTGGTCATAATTACAAAGGCTCTAACCCTGATAACTCAACCTTGGCTAGTGTTACTAAAATATCAAAGAAAAATGGTAAATATCAAGTTTCAACAGAAGACAATAAGAGTAATTGCATAGGCTCTACTACTGGCGGTTGCGCAGCGACTGAACAAGTTGCACCTATCGCAAGAGCAAACGCATCTTCAATTCTTGCTGGCATGAACTCTGTTAAAATTGGTGGCGCTACTCCGTTAGTGTACGCCTTGGATAGAGCAGTAAACCAAGATTTTGTAACACTTGATAGAACTAATCCTAAAAAAATTGTTTTAATTACTGACGGCGGTGAAAATTGTGGCGGTGATCCTTGTGCTTTCGCTGACCAATTAATGCGAAGAAGATCAGATGTTCAAATTGACGTAGTCCTTGTTGAAGGCGGAGATTTTAGTGGTTTATCTTGCCTAGCAAAGAAAACTGGTGGAAAAGTTTATAAAGTTAATGATTTATCAAACTTTTCAAAGGTGCTAACTCAATCAGTGACTGCTCCTGCAAATCCAAATCCACCTCAACAAAAACAACAGTATGAATTTTATAACGATTAGCGCAAGTCAACTTCAAAGCTTCCGCTATAAATTCTTACGCTAAGCTTTAGAGTTTCACCTCTATAACTTTGTGGTGGGGCTGAAAAGTAAGGTGTTTGCATCATTGCGTTGTAAACAACGTCGTTTAGGCTTGAATTTTCTGATTGAACGGCAAAATTTCTGTTGGTTAATTGCCCATTACTTGAAATTTTGAAAGAAACGGTACAACTGCCGTCACCTACAACTCTCGCAAAATCTATTTTTGATGCGATTTTATTTCTTAAACCTATTTTGTAGTTTGCAAGTTCTTGCTTGTTTACAGTTGGAGTTGTTTTTTGAGTATTTTGAGTAACTTTTTGAGCATTTTGGGTGTTTTGAGTTACTTTTGTGTTATTTTTTGTTTGTTTTTGAACTTTTTGTTCAGGTTGTTTGTTATTTACTGATTTTTTTTTTGCCTCAGGTTGAACAACTTTTGGTTCTGTTGGAGTTTGAATTTCTTGCGGTTGTTGTTCAGGTTCAACGGTTTTTGTTTCGGCTTGAACTTTTGGTGCCTCATTATTCCATAAAGAATTAATCGATGGCATTTTTGTTGTTTCAACTGTTTCTGTTTTTTGAGTTTGAGTTTCAGATTCAGGTGAAGGGTTGCCAATAACAAAAATTACAAGTAGTGATAAAATCATACAAACTGCAAAGAAAATCCACGCAAATTGCGAAATCTCGCCTGCTTGTTTTTGAACTTGAACCTTTGGTATAGAAATTTCTTTTACGACTTCTTTTTCAGGCATTTTGATTTCGGGTTTAACTTCAGGTTTAACCTCTTGTTTTATTTCTTGCTTGATTTCTACTGGCTTTTCGACTTTTGGTTCAACTTTTTTTTCAACAACTTTTTCTTCTTTTTTAGGTTCTTCAGGTTGTTTTTCTGTAATTATTTCATCAAAAGTATCATTACCGCAATCGCAGTAATCAGGCTTTGTTTCATATTCTGCTTGACATTCTGTGCATCTAAACATTTTATCCTCACTTTTTAATTTTTTCTGTATCGTTGTAATCTTGTGGTGTGCTATAACGTTGTGATGACGCTATTTTCCAACCACCAGTAACCTCTGTTGAAGTTCTATTTGAACCTGCCGGAAAATCTAAGATTGATTTACCTTGATAACTTCTAATAACTGGTGCAATGTATTGAATTGCGTACGGCGTGTAGCTTGGAGTTAGTGACCAAGTTTGAACATTGCTAATTTTTCCCCATTTGTCAACATTAAACGAGAATTTGAAAATAGTTCCTTGAGGAATTATTGGCATATTTACGTCCTTCATTATTTGGTTTTGAAGGTTTGAACGCCAAATATTCCAAGCGATTTCCTCCTCTTTTGCGGTCAAAGTCTTTTTCGCCGTAGTTTTAGGTTGTTGAACTGTTTTTGGAGTCGTTTTTTGAACTTGAGGTTCTTTTTTTACTATATTTTCTGCTTTTTTTACGTTTTCTGTTTTTACAACTGGAGTTTCAACCTTTGTTGTTTTAACCTCTTTTTGTGGAAGTTGAGTAGTTGTTGGTAGATTTTTTTCAACGTTTGTTTCTACTTTTTGCTCAACTACCGTATAATCAGAGTTGAAAACCATAAGCGACTTGTGCATTTGCGGTTTTGCGATACAAATGCACAAGGTTGATATTATAATCAATAAAATTGATATTTTTGCGAATAAATTATAATTCATATTAGTTTATTTTTGACATTAAATCGTCGCAAGCTGAAATTTCAAATTTAGTTGCGCTTAGCATGTATGTTTCTGCGATTAGGATTGCAGTTGGAACAAGCGCACCTAAGAAGCTTATCATCATACCCCATAAATCGTTACCTAATTCTTGCATAAAGTATGAAATGTTCATTGAGAATTCAATAAAGATAATGCATCCGCCGATAATGAAGGATTGAATCATTTCCTTGTTCAATCTTTTTATGCCTTCAAGTCCGTAAATTTCAACACCGTGTTGAAGATAGTTGCTGAAACCGTCTTTTTTCAATACGTTTGAAGCTTGGATTTTTCTGTTGCAAGTGAATGCGTTAACAAAAGCAAAGAAGGCAAAAATAATCATTACTGATGCCAAAACTAAGAATATAGGGCTAAGTCTTAGACCTGAAATTCTTATCCAACCAGCAGCTTCAGGGAAGCACATTGCCAAAGTGTTTGAAACACCGTAAGCCAAGAATGGAGCAGTGATTACACCTAAAAGGATTTCTCCTGCTGATTTTATTTGGAAAGTAAAGATTTTATCTTTAATGTTATTTAATTTTGTTGAACTTAAGTTGTTTACAAATCTTTCAATCCATTGTTGGTATTCTTTTACAACGTGTTCAAAATCTTCTCTGTATTCAAATTTGTCAAGTTCTTTTCTAATGATTGTGCTATTGTGTTTGAAATAACCGCAAGCGCAAGCAAGCATTGCTGTTGTTGCAACGAAGAACAATGAGATTAAAATTGCAAATATTGGCATTTGGTTTGAAGATAAATAATAAAGAGTGTTGATTAAGTAAATCGTGATGAAAAATAGTGAAGATGCAACAATCATAAATTTTTCAGCGATTTTTGAAGTAACAGAATCTTCGCCAATTTTATTTTGCAATAGTAAGAATATACCTTGTTTTGCAACTAAACCTACACCGTAAATTATAATCATAAAGAATACGATTGCTTTGATGTTTGTTGGCATTTGAATTACGTTTACGGCATCTTTTAGAGGCAAGCCCATAATGTAATTTGAAAGCCCGAACGAACAAATTAATGAAGCAAGGAATAGCGCTAAATGTAGTACAACGCCTGATTTTGAGTTCATTGATAATTTGCTTCTCAAATCGTTGATTTCAAAAGATGAATCTTTTGTTATCGCGATTCTTGCTTGTTCAATTTCTGCTTTTCTTTTTTCTATTTTTAATCTAGCAGAAGCGTTTACTCCGTTTCCGTACAAGTCTTTTAAGTCATCTTCTGTTAAATTTTCTTGTGATAAAGTTGTGTTTGTTGCGTTGCCGATAGTTTTGATTGTGATAAACTCGTCAGTGCCGTCAATCATAATTTTGCATAACTTTTCAACTTCTAGTCTTGTAGGTAGAGGTTTACCTTTGAATAAAAGTTTTTCGTTATTAAATTGGTTCAAGACTGTGCATTTGTTTGATTTTGCGTCATATTGAACTGTTAGCATACAATCAAAATCAAGGTCTAATTTGAAATCAAACCCGTCTTTTGTGCAGATGTTTACTAGTTCGCAGTCTGTAAATGTTTTTTCTTTATTTTTTGTAATTATAGTGAAAGCCATTTATTTCTCCTATCTTCCAATTGCTTCTAAAAATCTTCTTTGTGCCTTTTGTGCGTTTTGTTCGTTTGCAACAATTAATTTCTTTTCTCCTAAAATTGGGTTAAGTTTAGTTTTTACAAAATCCAATTTTTCAGGATGTGCGTAAACGAACATCATTGATATTTCAGGAATATATTCTTGAATTGATTTAACATTTGCTGGCAAAGTGTCCCAATTAATTTGTTTTTCTACTGCACCTTCGTTTTCCAAATCACCAATAACAACAACTGACGGAACATAGCCTTCTGCTTTCATTGTTAAACAGTGCTCAAACGCTTTTTTGATACCTTCGCCGTATGCTGTACCATAATCGTTTTTGTCATACTTAGTGAATGTTTCAACGGCTTTTGTAATGCCGATAGAATCACTTGGAGAACCTTCGTAGATTAAGTATGCTTTTTGAGAAACTTTTAGAATTTTAATTTCGTCTTCTGGGTCAAGAATTGAGCATAATGATTTCAAATACTTGATTTCTGTTGGTAGCATATTTTGGTTTGAAGCAGATGAATCTACAACGAAAATAACCGCTGATTTATGAAATTCATCAGGTTTTATGCTTTTTGCCAAAACAAAAACTAGTTTGCCAATTATTGCAATTGCCAAAATTAAAATACTTATTGTGATTAGTCTTTTGTTGTTCATTTTTATTTCCTTATTAATATTTTAAAATTACGTTTAATGGTTTTTCTAAAGTGATTTCCATTTCTGTGTATGTTGGAATTTCCGCGTCAACACCTTGTTCTGCACCAGAAGTTATTAACGCTCCGCCAGCACCAACGCCAGCGCCGATTGCAGCAGATGAGCCCATTGAATAGTCGTCAGATAAAGCTCCAACTAATAAGCCAAGTAAAGCACCTGTAATTGCACTTTTTGCAACACTTTGAGCAGTTCTTGTTAGTTTACCTTCGTTGCTTACTGTGAAATCAATTTTTTCTGCTGAGATGTCAAAAGATTTGCCTTCTGGGGTTCTGATATTGTCAAAGCTTATTACAACTCGACCGTTAACAGAGCCGTAAGTTGCGTGTCTTGCTTTTGTTAATTTTCCTGAAACTAGGCTACCTTGTGATGCAACTGTGCTGCCGTTATATACCCAGTTTTCAGTAAGTACTGCGGTTACAGTATCTCCAACTTGTGCTTTTGCAGTGTTTATCGGAGTTTGTAAGTATGCATTAAAGGTTGTACCTTTTGCAACTTGTCCAACATAACCTCTTAAAACGGTGTTATCTTTATTTTGTGCAGTTGTTTGTTGTCTTTGTGAGTTTTGAGATGTATATGTATTATCGTCAAAATTGTATGTAGTCATTGTGTTTGAAAGTATCTTTTGCGCTTGGCTTTCAAAGTTGCCTATGTAAAAGTTATTAAAAGATTCTTCAAACGTTACGTTATTATTTTTTAATCCGTTTAAAATGTTTTTGTTTGCTTTTGAGTTAGAGTTTGAAAGGTAGTAGTAAAAGTAATTTTCGCTACTTTTTTGTAAAATTATAACTACGTAATTGTCTTTGTTTAAAACTGCGTAGTATGGGTCTTTTTGATTGAACGTGTATTTTTGTTTTGCAAGTTCGTTTTCAATAATAGGTTTTACAAGGTCTTTAGACGAATTTTTTACAAAATAAAGCTTGCTCACCATTGCAAAACAAGAATTTGAGGATATCAAATACAATATAGAAAAGAATATTGCAAACAGTTTCTTCATTAATTATTATACTCTTTCAAAACATTTGTAGTGGTTTGTTTTGTTGTTGTAACTGAACCGTCGTTGTTAAATTTTATTATGTAATCAATTACGCTAACTGAAAAAGGCTTGTGTAAAGCTGGTTTTACGACAAACGGAATAATCGTGAATATCACTAAAACTCCAACTAACGAGTATATAAAAAGCTTGTTGTTCTTCTTATATGTGATAATTGCAAATGCGATAACTGCTAAAGTTATTAATAATAAAAATATTGCTAAAATCATTTTTCGGCTCCACTTATATATTAATTATATGTTTAAAAATATGGCATACTCATGCCAAGAGCTAATTTTTTAACAATAGTTAACTATTCTTGAGGTAATGCTTCAATTGCTTTGTTCATATATTTAATAAAATCTTCTTCAGAAATCTCCGCATTTGGGTCATTGTTGTACTTTTCAGATAGTTCTCGTTGAATATCTTTAAATTCGCCAGTCGCTTCTGGAAGTTGAATTTGTTCTTCGTTTTGAATAATTTTTTGAGGAGTGTTTGAAATTTCTTTAGTTGGTATAAAATTGTCAATCAGTTCTTGCGCTTTTTCTTTATGTGTTTGCATTGTATTTTGAATTTGTTCAATCGGATTGTTGAAATCTTCTTTTATTGTTTTATCTGTTTTTGTGCGTGTTCGTTGAGTTTCCTCTTTAAAAATTAATTTTCCAGCGTGAGAGTCTTTGTTTATATTTTGAGTTGAATTTCTATTTTCTGTTGGTTTTAAAATCGCAAACAAAACTGAAAAGCTAACAATAAGTAGCATAAAGA
>CAVCIX010000038.1:0-14619 GCA_963602505.1 Anaerovoracaceae bacterium
GCAAAGTTTTGAGGTACAAAAGCGCACTATATATGAACTTTTTGCGCAAAACGATATTGAATATTCTGAGGAAAAAATTACTAACGCGCTAAATTTTGTTAGCGAGAATTTAGCATCAAAATCAGGCAAAAAATACTCTTTAGCCACAAATCAATGGCTTTTTGTATCAACAAACGAGGTTAAAATAATTTCAGCAACAGAAAAAAATGAAGAAGTTATTGAAATTTCAGAATGTGGCGAATATTCTTTTGGTGATTACATATTTTCTATTCAAAAATGCTCAAAAATGCCTGAAAAATTCCCTTCTGACGAAGATTTTTGCGCATTTGTAGATTTATCAAATATTGCAAATATAATGCTTAGAACTCGACGAAATGGTGATAGAATCCAACCCCTGGGTTCAAAAAGTACAACAAAATTAAAAAAATATTTAATGAACAAAAACATACCTCAACACATCAAAGATTCAATAATATTGCTATGTTCGGATAATGAAGTACTTTGGGTTAGCGGGTATGGAATAAGCGAAAAAATAAAAGTTGTCAAAAATTGCACACATGTGCTAACATTAAAGAAAAAGATTAGGCGGTAATTATGTTAGAAATGATATCAGAATCAGATTTAAAAGTTTTGATTACAGAAAATGAAATTCAAAACAAAATCAAAGAATTAAGCGTAAAATTGAACGAATTTTACAAAGACGAAGACCTTTACGTAATCTGCGTATTGAAGGGTTCTGTAATGTTTATGGCAGACCTTGTAAAGCATTTAAAAATGCCATTGAACATGAACTTCATCAGACTTTCAAGCTACGGTTCAGGCTTTACGTCAACAGGCAAAGTAAACGCAGTTGATATCTCGTTACCTGATTTGAACGGTAAAAATGTTTTAATCGTTGAAGATATCATTGATACTGGTTTAACAGCCAAATTCTTAATTGATTTTATGCATTTGAACTTCAAAACAAAATCGTTAAAATTCTGCTCACTTTTAGACAAAAAAGAAACAAGAAAAACAGACATTCAACCAGATTACTACTGTTTTGAAATCGGAAATCAATTTGTAGTTGGCTACGGTCTTGATTATGACGGTTTTTACAGAAACTTACCTTACATAGGATATATCGAAACTTAATATGGCTGACACAAAAAGTACAGAAATAACGAAACTTATACCAAGCCTGTTTTCTATTGAAATTAAACAGGACGATTATAGTAAATTTTTCGAAAAAATCAAGTCAATTTTGGATTTTGAGAACTATTACTTATTTTTGCTTAATTCTGAAAATATTCAATTGAAGGACGCAAGCAAATACGAGTTTTTAGAAAAAGAAGAAATCGTTGATATTTCTGAACCTACAGTCAATACTCTGTTTTCAGTTGAGCCACTAATTCCAAATTCAGATTTTGAAATTATGGAAATATTGAAAGCCGAAAACAAGCACGCACTAATTACAAAATTGTCTATTCACAACGCAGTATATGGCTTTATGCTTTTGACTAACAATAAAAAGTATTCGCAAGAGGCGTTAGATATCGCAAACTCTATTTCAAGCGTTTTGTCTTACAAAATCAAAGAAAATGAACTTTCTAATGTGTTCAAAATCCAATCAAGAGCGCTAAAACAAGCAGTTGAAGAAACACACGAAGCATATAAAACAATAAAAGCGCAAAACAAGAAAATTTTAGCTGCGGATAAGGTTAAAAATGAGTTTTTAGCAAGTGTTTCGCACGAGTTAAGAACTCCATTGAACGCTATTATTGGATTTTCAGATATTCTAAAAACTCAAGCGTACGGTGAGCTTAACGAAAAACAGACTGAATATATCAATGATATTCAAGTTTCTGGAATACAGTTATTGGGTATGGTTAACGAGATTTTAGATATTTCTAAACTTGAAGCGAACGCGATTAAAATTGTAAAACGCTATTTTGAAATTTCACGTCCAGTGATTGAAACGTGCAATTTGCTTATGCCACTTGTAAAAAATAAAAATATTAATTTAACTTATTCAATACAGAACGACATTGACATTTTTGCGGATTATCAAAAAATTCAGCAGGTTTTGTACAATTTATTGAGTAACGCGATAAAATACACTCCTGAAAACGGCGATATTGCAATCACGGTAACAAATACCGCTAAAAAAATCAGAATTAGCGTGAAGGATTCAGGTATCGGTATCGACAAAAAAAATCACAAAAAAGTTTTCCAAAAATTTGTACAACTTGAAGATGCGTTCCACAAAAAGGAAACGTCAACTGGCTTAGGGTTAACCATTACAAAACAATTAGTTGAACTTCACAAGGGTTCAATAAAGGTTGAAAGCGAGCTTGGAAAAGGTGCGGATTTTATCGTTACACTTCCAATTGAGCTAACTGACGAACCTCTTGTCTAATCTTTTCTAAAGCCTTTATCATTTCACCGTAATCGTCAATTCTAACAAGTTCGGCTCTGTATTTTGCGGCATTTCTTATGCCTGAAATATAGTAACCATAAAGTTTTCTAATGCATTTTATACCAACATCAGTGCCTCTAAGCTCAATTTCACCTTCTAAGTGACGAGTTAGAGCATCTAATTTATCTTCAATCGTTGGTGGAGCAAGTCTTTCGCCTGTTTCTAAGAAATGTTCAACACGATATGGCAAGGTTACATCACCAAGAACACCTCGACCAATAGCCACACCGTCTGCGCCAGAAAGTTCTAAGCATTTTTCAGCCGTTTCAATAGAAACAACATCACCATTTGCAAAAACTGGAACATCTACTGATTTTTTCAAATCTTTAATTTTTGCCCAATCCGCAGTACCTGCATACATTTGAGCGCGAGTTCTAGCATGAACCGTAATAAAATCTGCGCCAGCCTCCTGCATCATTTCGCCAAACTCAACGTAATTCATACTATCAGCCGTATAGCCAAGTCTAAATTTAACGCTAACTGGCACGCTTACGACATCTTTAATAGCGCGAACAATATCTTGAGCAAGTTCTGGCGTTTTCATTAAAGCCGAACCGTCACCGCCGACAACAACTTTTTTCACAGGACAACCCATATTAATATCTATAATATCGGTTCTTGATTCTAAAAATTTTGCAGCCTGCGCCATTAGTTCAGGTTTATGCCCTGACAATTGAAAAGCAATTGGTGAATCGTTTTCGTTCTTTTTTATAATCGCGCAGTCATGAACATTCTTTAAACCTTCTGAGCTAATCATTTCAGTTGTTAAAAGGCAAGTTTTTGAATGTTCTCGCACCAAATTCCTAAGAACAACGTCTGTTATTCCTGCCATTGGCGCCAAAGATACCCTTTTAAATATTAAATTATCCTTATTTGCTTGTTGCATAGGCTTTTAAATCATTTAATCTAGTTCTTGCGTATTTTTTATAATCATCCTCAGATTGAGAAGCGTTTACAAATTTTTTGAAATATTGATAAGCATTTGCGTATTGTCCAAGTTTATCATAAGCAGTAGCAATCAAATAATCAGAAATAACTAAATCAGGATTATGTTGAATAGCTTTTTTGTACTCTGCAATTGCTTGTAATAGCTTTTCTTGCTCGTCGTAAATCAAACCTCTATAATAATAAGCATACGCATTTGTTGAATCTTCAGTTAAGATTTGGCTAATTAATTTTAAAGCATTTGTGTAATCTTTTGCATTATACAAATTAATTACTTTATTAACTAATAAAATATTATTTTGTTCTACAACAGAGGCTAACAAGTCATCTGCATTTGTGTTTTTAGGATTAATTTTTAAAGCTTTTTGCAAGTAAATTTTTGCAGATGTCCAATTTTCTTTTTCAGCGTAAAGAACTCCAATGTAATAAGCTACGTCAGAATCGTTTGAATCCAAAGCAAACGCACGTTTGTAGTAATCAATTGATTTATCAATATTATTTAATCCTTTGTAGCACGCTGCAATTGCAATTAAAACATCTTTTGGCGCAGGATAAATAGTCAAATAAATATTCAACGCGTTTTGATATTCTTTGTTTGCAAAATATTTATTAGCTTGTTCATATTTTTGAGCGTGAACCTCTTGTGTAATAGATTCAGTTGTTTGTTTTAAAAATTCATTGTTTGGAAATCTTGATTTTACTCCATTTACAATTTGTAAAGCGTTATCAAAATCTTTTTTATTTGAATATGCTATCGCTAAATTTGCATAAACCTCAGGGTTTGAAGTGTCATATTTTAAAACTTCCTTGTAGCAAGCAATAGCTTCATCATATTTTTTGTCATTGTGTAACTCTTTTGCGTAATCATACATTGCGCTAACAGAAGATTTATCAACTTGTGCATCTTCACTGAAGGATTTAATCATTTGTTCAGGAGTCATTGTATCCTTCAATAAATCAAACATTTCACGTTTTGCAACAACAGAAGTTGGGTCGATGCTTAAAACCTTTTTAAAGCCTTTTAAAGCTTCTTCTTTTTCACCTAAATCAACTAAAGCTTGCGCTCTGTATAAATTAGCCTCTAAGTTATTTGGATAAAGCGCAATAACTGAATTGTAAGCTGAAAGTGCGCTATTAAAATCCTTCTTTTGTTGGTATAAAGTACCTATATTTAATCTTGTTGTAACGCTTGCAGGGTCAAGTGTTTCGGCTGCTTTGTAATAAGTAAGTGCAGCGTCGTATTTCTTTTCTCTTTGTAAAATTGCACCTAAATTTGCGTTTAATTCGGCACTGTTAGGAGTTTGTGCCAATTTTTTTGTATATATTTTTTCTAATGCATACAAAACTTCTGCATTATCAGAACCGTTTGCCAAAATTGTATTATATTCTTGAACCGCTAAATCGTCTTTGCCTAGTTTATCAAGAGTTCTAGCATATTTTAATCTTAAAGTAACATTGTTAGGGTCTAATGCTACTGCTTTTTGGTAGTATAAAGCTGATTTTGGCGAGTTATTTAAAACAGATAAAATATCGCCTGTTTGAATATATGCATTTTTCTTAATGTTATTATCGCCATTTTGAGAAGCTTGAATAAATTCATAGCCTGAAGCTGGCAAATCACCATTTTTTCTTAAAACAACTGCTCTGTTATAGCGTTCTTGAGGAGCTTTTGATTGACCTTGTGAATTCATACATTGTTCAAGGTTATCAGTTGTTGTTTGAATTGCAGACGCAGAAACTGCAACATCTTTATCTTCTGGATAGTATTTTAGATAAAATAGTGCAGCTCTAAAATCGTTTGCGGCTTTGTTGTAATCGTTTTCAGTATTTGCAAAATAAGTTCCGCGTGCTAAATAAGCATTAACTAGACCTATTCTTGCAGAATTATCAAGATAATTAATTCTTAAAGCTTTTTTAAATTCACCAATTGCGCTTGAATATTGAGAAGAATTTAAAAAGTTTTGACCGTTGTCGTAATATGTTTTAAAATCATCTGCAAATACGCAATTGCAAGATATTAACATAGCTATTAATAAAAATAATATTTTTTTCATAAAACTTACCTCATTACCATATCTATTTTAGTACAAGAATAAATTCTTTTATATAGACAAGTAACTAATTAACAAATTATGTAACGATTTGTAACAAAATAAGTGAATTGTGAAATCCGACCGTTCTAAAAGTTTTTATAATAGTGTAAGTTATAAAGTGTAAGTAAAGTTAGAGGTGCAATATGGCATACGCAGGAATACAAACAATGCTTTTAGCCTATAAAATGCGCAAATCTGATAAACAGTTTGAGTTATCACAAATTGCACATACTCTAGAAGTTTATACAAGAAATTCAACTAGTATTAACGATCTTTACGCTGCTAAAAAGACTGAGGCTGCTGAACAATACGGTAAAGATACCGTTGAATATGAAGATGCAGTTGATGATTTAGATAAAGAAATGAATTTAAAATTAGCTGATATCGCAGAAATGGAAAACGATTTATCACAAAAGAAAAGTAACTGCGAAACTGAGATTTCACAACTTGATGGTTACATCACTTCTTGGACAACTGCTTTACAAGAAGGTATCAAAAATTCTCACCAATACGGCAACACAAATGGCTAATAAAAATAATTTTAATAGAAAAGAAAGAGGCGAAAGCCTCTTTTTTTTGTATATAATATAAGATATGTTAGAAAACAACGAAAAATTAGGAGTATTTATAGTTCCAACTGGGATTGGTGCATCTATCGGCGGATATGCAGGCGATGCGAGTTGTTATGCAAGACTTTTTTCTAAGGATAGCACTCTTATTGTTAACCCTAATGTCGTTAATGCTGGAGGATTTTCTGGAATTGACGAAAACATGCTTTATGTTGAAGGGTTCGCAATAGACGAATTTTTCAAAGGTAAATTATGTTTAGAAAGAAGTTTAAACAATAGAATTGGCGTAATTTTTGACAAAAGTATCCCGCAAGATGTGCTAAACGTACACATTAACACGATAAACGCAGTAAAAACAGTGTATGGAATAAATATTAGCGACTACGAGATAACAGAAGAAGAAGTCGGAGTTGATTTTTACGTTGACGATAGCGGAATTTCTACTGGATACGTCAAAAACATTGAAACTTTGTATAAAAGTACTGAAAATCTTTTAGAAAAAGGTTGTGAAGCTATTGGTGTAGTTTGCTTGTTTAAAGATGAGGACAGTGAAGAATACGAAAACGGCATTGGTGTTGACCCCGTAGGTGGCGTTGAGGCAATAATTTCGCACAGTATTACTAAAAAATACCATGTTCCATGCGCGCACTCCCCAGCTTTTGGAGATTGTGAAATTTCGTCAAAAATAGTTAATCCAAAATCAGCGTCTGAGTTTATTACACCGACATATTTGCCTTGCATATTGATAGGATTAAATCAGGCGCCAAAACTTAATAAAGAGTGCGGAATTTCAGTTAAAAATGTTGATTATTTAATTGTTCCATACAATGCACTTGGAGCTATTCCTGTATTTGAGGCATTAAAGAGAAACATTAAAATTTATGCAATAAAAGAAAATGTTACCCTTCTTAATGTTACAAACGCGTCAATTAACAAAACATGTGGTATAAATATAGTAAATACATATAAAGAATGTTTGGAGCAAATAAAAAATGACTTTCCATTGGCGTAAATTTCATATTGGAGCAGTATCATTAGTTGAAATCATGATGATATTCTTCATTATTGGGATTGTAACAGTTGCGGGAATGTCATTAAACAAGCCAAAGCAAGACTATATGACTAGAATTGCTTTATATAGCGCGTTTGTAAACCTTCAAAATGCAGTACTTAATATAGCAAGCGAAGGACACATCGGATTTACAACAGAATTAAATAACGGTTGTTTTGAAGACGATGGAGAAAAACAATCCGATGGTCGTTACGTTATTCAGCGAGATGGAGGAGCTGGTGGACCTTGTAGAATTTGGCAATACCCTGGATTGAATACTCAATTACCAGCAGTTGTAGCAAGAAGAACCTTGGGTTCAGACGTAATGGTTGATGAAGGACTCGACTATACGGCTTATGCAAGTATCACCGACACCGCATTACAACAAAAATTCAAACATTTGCAAAGTGGTTTTTGCCAAAGACTAGCAAGCATTTACAAATTGGAGGATTACAATATTTCTTGTGCGAAAAATATTTCAGCAACCTCTTTAATTGATGATAGCGCAGCAATTCCTAGAAATTTTGGCGGTTATTCGCCTCAATTATACCTTCCAAACGGACAAGTAATTTATATGGGAAAACACTTATATAACAATTTCAATGGAACAAAGAATATAGTTGGAGTTGAATACCCTATTTCCACACATCAGGATGCGACAAGAATGGAAGAGCACGTCAGCGACGATGTAGGAAACTATATTTTTGATAGCGTTTCTGACCTAAGTACAGATGATATACGATACACCTCTAACGAACTTAGACTACGATTGGCTGAAATGGCTTTAGCTTATGCTCAAGAAAATGAGAGCACTGGAGAAACAGAACAACTAAGCGAATATGCTAAAAATATTTGGAAGTCTTCAAAAGACTATTTTAACGTTTACATTGATATCAACGGTAAAATGGCTAATGCTAGCGACACTGGTAATGGTCCTGACAAGTTAAACGAAGACGTCTTTTTATTCCACGTATATCGTGATGGCGCAGTTAGACCCGCTTACGAAACAGGGTTCCCTAAAAACTACTTGCTAGCAAGAATTATGGTAAAAACAAGCGGAGACAAACGTTATTCGGTTGCAAACAATTCTCCTATGTACGCAATGATGCCAATTACTTACGCAGGTTGTTACGCAAATACTGTTGGTGTTTATTCCACAGTAAGTGATGGTAACGATTACACTGGAATTTGCGGTTCTATACAACCATTAACCTCTTGCCTAAATCAAGACGGCAACCAAAATTGTCGTGTTTTCATAAACAAACCAAGCTTTATTATAAAGAAATTTGAATAGTTAAATTTTACAAAATATCAATCGGGTCAACATCAACAGTTAGTTTGATGTCTTTTGGCAATACTATTTGGTGCAAAAATCTTGATACAAAATCGTGTCCTTTTTCTTCCATACGATTTTTAATCAAAATTTGAAATCTATATTTTCCATTCAAACGCTCAAAAACACACGCCGTTGGACCTAAAACCTCTAACTTTTCAGAAATTCCGAATTTATCAACCATAGTATTGAACCTCAAAGCTATCTCTTGACTTGCTTTTTCAGCCCTGAATTGATTTTCAGCACTCAAAATAAATCTAATAATTTTTGAAAATGGTGGATATTCAAATTCTTCTCTTGCAACAATTTCAGTATCGAAGAATTGTCTATAATTCTGTTCTCTAGCCGTTTGTAGAGCATAAAAATCAGGATTATAAGTTTGGAATAAAACATTTCCAGTAAATTCACCACGACCTACACGTCCTGCAACCTGCGTAAGAAGTTGAAATCCTCTTTCTGAGGCTCTAAAATCAGGCAAATTAAAGCTTGCGTCCGCACTAATTACCCCAACAAGCGTAACATTAGGATTATCAAGCCCCTTTGCAATCATCTGTGTACCGACTAAAATGTCGATTTCACCTTTTTGAAAACTGTTTAAAATCTTGATATGTTCATTTTTTCTAGTCAAAGAATCACTGTCAATTCTAACAATATTCGCGTCTTTGAACAATTCCTTCAAGTACATTTCAATTTTTTGAGTACCCGTACCTGAATTATGCAACGCGTCAGACCCACATTCTGGACATTCTTCAGGGAAAGACATTGTTTGATTGCAATAATGACAACGCAATTTGCTATCTGCACTATGCCAAATCATTGGAATTGCACAATTAGGACATTCAATAACCGTACCGCAAGATTGACATTGGGTATATGTTGAAAAACCTCTGCGGTTTATCAAAATAATAACTTGTTGCCCTTTTTCAAGAGTTGCCTTAATTTCAGTTTGCAAAGGCTTTGATATAACCCCTCTATATGCAGCCTGCATGTGCGTTTGCATATTTATAACATAAGTTTTAGCAAGTGGCGCGTTATTATACCTGTGCTTCATTTCAAACAGTGTATTTGAGTTAACCGCACGATAATATGACGAAATATCAGGAGTCGCTGACCCTAAAATCAATTTTGCACCGTGAAACTCAGCTAACTTTTCAGCCACAAGTCTTGCGTCATACCTAGGTGCAGGGGAGGTTTGTTTATAAGCGCTTTCGTGCTCCTCGTCAATAATGATTAAGCCTATATTTTTAAGTGGTGCAAACACTGCAGAACGAGCGCCAGCAAGGATTTTAATTTCATTTCTATAAAGCTTTTGCCAAACATCATAACGTTCGCCCTCAGAAATTGAACTGTGCCAAATCGCAATATCTTCAATTCCGAATTTTCTAGCTAAACGTTTTGTCAATTGTGAGGCTAAAGCGATTTCAGGCGCTAAAAACAAAACATTTTTGCCCTGTTCAATCGTATCCTTAATCAGTTTGAAATAAACTTCTGTTTTTCCAGATGCAGTAACACCGTGGATTAAAATTGGACTGTTAATATCTTTTAATTTTGAAATCTTTTCATATACGTCTTTTTGCTCGCCTTGTAGCTCATACAAATCTTCTTTTTTAGCGTCAGAAAAAATAGAAAGGGGATTTCTGTATAACTCATCCTCTACAATACGCAAGCAACCTAAGCTTTCAAGTTTTTTGATAGTCGCCCTAGTTGTTTTAGCTAATTTTTCAAACTCTGACAAATTAACTTTTTTGAATTTTTCCAGCAAGTCCAAAACTTGCAATTGACGCTTTGTTGCGCCGTCTTTTTTAACAAATTCAACTAAAGATTCTGTTTTTGCGTTTTTGTCAATTAATTTCAACGGAATTGCCATATTCAAAACAGTTACAAAGTCACAACAGTAGTAATTTGCGACCCATTCCAAAAGTTTTAAATATTCAAGCGAAAACAAAGGTTTTTCATCAAGAATTTTGCTAATCTTTTTTGCTTTGATTTCTGCTGGCAAATAATCCGAAAAACCAACCACGAACGCATTAATTAATCCCTGACGTCCAAAAGGTACAAGTACCGCCTGCCCAATTTGAATGACAGGTTTAAATTCATCAGGGATTAAATAACTAAAAGTTTTTACGCCCAAGCCCTTGATATTTACAAGAACTAAAGCATACTTATTCACTATTCTTCAACCTCAGTTGTAAATTCTTTCATTGCTTCTTCAATAGCATCACGCAAGATTTCTAAGTTTTCAGGTGAGCAAGTTACACCTTTTTTAGTTGGTAACCAAGTTTGACCGTCATCTGTTGTATAGTGAATTCTTAAATCTAAGTAAGATTTACCTTTATATTCATTGATTGAAATTTGCATTTGTTCAGTAGCACTTCTTGGTACAACTGCGATTAATTTAGGTTCTTGTGCCATTTTTATATCTCCTTTATTTGTTAACTAAAAAAATTATATCACGGAATTTATATAATCAAATATTTTATGAACAGGTTTTACCAAAGTCTTTACATCAACAAGCTCGTCAAGCTCTAAAGTTATCGTCGGAATTTGTCGCTCAATTCCGCAATATGTGCCAAAACTTCCTGGGGTCGGATACCCAATATCAGCTTCAACTGGATAATTTATGATTTTTGAAATTTCTTCTGCATATTCTAACGCGTCGCCATCATAATTCACAACGCAATATGGCGAATGAAGCGTTAATATAAATTTTGGCTTGTATTCATCAATAATTTCCACCATAAATTTTGTTTCAATTTCGCTTGCAGGCTCGTTTCCACCAAAATAATTTTCGTCCTCTGATATAGTCCAGTTTTCAGTTGGAAAATTTCTATTCAAATCAACTTTATTTGAGTTTTGACGCGTATTTAAGCCCATTCCGTCAGGATTTAAGCAAGGAATAAATAGCATTTCAGAATTTTCATGTTCTTTTAAATATTCCTCAATCAAAAATTTACCTTGAGGTTCGTCACCGTGAAAAACGCCAATAACAAGAACAGGCTTATGTTTTTCGTTACCTAAAAGTTGAATTTTATTACCTAATTTTGAAACTGATTCTTTTAAAATTTTCATGAGAACAACGCATTAATAAAATCATTTGGAACAAACTCTTTCAAGTCTTCCATTTTTTCACCAACACCAATTAATTTTACTGGAAGTTTTAATTCTTTTGCAATCGCCAAAACAATCGCACCCTTTGCAGAACCGTCAAGTTTTGTCAGCGCAACAGAGGTTAAATTTACCGCCTCTGTAAATATTTTCGCCTGTTGTAAACCATTTTGGCCTGTATTTGCATCAAGTACCAAAATAGTTTCGCGCAAAGCCTCTGGTGCTTTTTTATCTACAACTGCCTTAATTTTAGCAAGTTCTTCCATTAAGTTAAATTTATTTTGTAAACGTCCAGCAGTGTCAATCAAAAGAATGTCAAAGTTTTCGTTCCTAGCCTTTTCAATTGCTTCATAAACAACCGCCGCAGGGTCGCCCTTATCTTTTCTTACAATCTCCGCACCTGCACGTTTTGACCAAATATCAAGTTGTTCCTCCGCTGCCGCACGGAAAGTATCAGCCGCCGCAACCAAAACCTTTTTGCCTGATTGTTTGAATTGATAAGCTAATTTGCCAATCAAGGTCGTTTTGCCAACACCATTAACGCCCGTAATAAAATAAATATTCAAGCCATCAGAAATTTTTAATTTCGTATCACCAGCTTGATTTAATGTTTCAATAAATGATTTTTTTAAGTACTCTTTAACCTCAGAAGGTCTAACTTTTGATTGATTTCTTAAATTATCAACAAGTTCAGATGCATAATTGACACCTAAATCAGCGCTAATTAACAAATCCTCCATATCCTCCAAAACAAAATCCGAAAACTCTGCCTCGTCAGAAATTGTATCAACAACGTTACCAACAAGTGATTGTGCAGTCTTTGACACTGCTGATTTCAAGTTTTCAAAGCTATTTTGAAAGAAGTTAAACATTATTTAATACCTAATTCGTAAACAACTTTTGCCAAAATTCCGTTAATAAATGAAGAACTGTCTTCTGTTGAATATTTCTTAGCCAATTCAACTGCTTCGTCAATAACAACTTTATGTGGAACTTCTTCAATGTACATCAATTCTGTAATTGCAATTCTTAAGATGTCTTTGTCAACTTTAACCAATCTGTCAAAATCCCAACCGTGAGCGAAATCCTTGATTTGTTTATCAACTTCCTCGTGATGTTGTTTGAACATTTCAGCAATTTTAACCGCATAACCTTGGACATCAGTTTTGTTTTCCAAAGTTGTAAATTCAGCAATTTCTAAAGCCGCCAAAGCTTTTTCAGAAATTTCTAACAATTCGTCAATTTTATCCTTCATATCAGAGGTTAAAGGTAGTGGCACAGGAACATTTGAAACCTCTAAAGGACGTTCCAAATTTGTTTTGTGATTTGCCTCATACTCATCGATATATTGTTTCATATCGATTAATGGTCCAATTGCTAATTTTAAATCGTTAGACGCATTATTTGTCAAAATTCTAACAGATTTCAATAAAATTTCATTAAAATCTGATGTTGAATATTTTGAAATTACTTTATAAAATTGTGAAAATAAAATTAATGCTAATTCTCTTGCTGCTCTACGTGCTTGCATATATACCTCTAAATTTTTCTTATACTTTACTCTTATTTTATGCTAACACAAAATTTTTTTTCATGGTATATTTTAATCAGGAGTTTTTATTAAAAAGAAAGGTATAAAAAATGAAAAGAGCAATTGTAGTAGTTATTGACTCAATGGGTATCGGTGCAATGCCAGATTGCAGAGATTTTAACGATATTCCAGAATGCAACACTTTGAAAAATGTTTGCGAATTTAATAATGGATTAAATGTTCCAAACTTAGCAAAATTAGGCTTAGGCAACATCCAAGACTTCAAAGGTATTGAAAAAGTTTCAAACCCAATCGGTCAATACGGTACAATGAAAGAAAAATCTAACGGTAAAGATACAACAACTGGTCACTGGGAAATGGCTGGTATCGTTTTAAAAGAAGCTTTTAAAACATTTACACAAACTGGTTTTCCTCAAGAAATTATTGACGAATTTGTTAAAAGAACAAATTGTGGCGGTATCTTAGCAAACTGCGCAGCTAGTGGTACAAAAGTTATCGTTGATTACAATGAAGAACACCACAAAACTAAATACCCTATCATTTACACATCAGCAGATAGCGTATTCCAAATCGCAGTAGATACAGACTTAATTCCATTAGAAACATTATATGATTGGTGTAAAATTGCAAGAAAAATGTTTGACGATTTAGGCGTAACAGTTTCTCGTGTAATCGCAAGACCTTACCACCTAGTTGACGGCGTTCCAACACGTATCGGCAAAGACAGACGTGACTACGTTCTTGCTCCAGACCAAGACACAATGTTAACAGATGTTGAAAAAGCTAACGGTACAGTTATCGCTATCGGTAAAATTGAAGATATTTTCTGCAAACAAGGCGTAACTCACGCTATTCACACTGGTTCTAACAAGGAAGGTTTAGAATTAACATTAAAAGCAATTAACAACACTCTTGATTTAAAATCAATTGCTTACAAAGATGTTCCAAACGCAGACAAATCTTTAATCTTCACAAACTTAGTTGATACAGATATGTTATTTGGTCACAGAAACGACGCAAAAGGCTACGGTCAAGCAATCGAAGAAATTGATACTTATATTCCAAAATTCATCGATGCTATGGGCGAAGATGATTACTTAATCATCACTGCTGACCACGGTTGCGACCCAACTGTTCCTGGAACAGACCACACTCGTGAATATGTTCCAATCCTTATTTACAGTAAAAAACTACAACCAAAAGACCTAGGAATGCTTGATGGTTTAGATTCTGTATCAAAATTTGTAAAAGAATGGATTTTTTAATTTGTTTGATATATAATCATTATTGTAAAAATTAGTACATAAAAACAAAAAGGAGAAACACATGAACGTTAATGTTGAAGATAGCTGCATCGCTTGTGGCGCTTGCGAATCAATTTGCGAAAAAGTATTCACAGTTTCTGATAAAGCAGAAGTTAATGCTGCTGAAGTTGAAGCTAACGCTGATAGCGTTAAAGAAGCTGCTGAAGCATGCCCAGTTGGCGCAATCGTAGTTGAATAAGCTATTAAAC
>CAVCIX010000039.1:0-14597 GCA_963602505.1 Anaerovoracaceae bacterium
ATAAAAAAGCGCGCGAGCAACATGTTGCTCGCGCGCTTTTTTATATTTGTTTTATAATAGATTTATGAAATTTATTCCATTTGAAGTAAATACAGGTTATATAAATATGCAACGCGACAAGGAATTGCTTGAAAATGCTATTCGTCGTCAATCTAAAGAGCATATTTTTAGACTATATGGTTGGAGTCCAAGATGTATTTCGATTGGCAGAAACCAAAAGACAGACTTCATTGATAAAAATATATTAAAAAAATATAATATCGACTTAGTTAAGAGATTAACTGGCGGTAGAGCGCTTTTGCACGACAAAGAGCTTACTTATAGCTATATTTGCCCGTCTTCTGGATTAGAAAATGGCGATAGCATTATGGGTAGCTATAGAGAAATTTCAAGAATTTTTGTTGATAGATTTAAAAAGTTCGACATCGACCTTGAAGTTTGCGGACAAAAGCATCCAAATAATAATATTAACTACTGCATGCTAGTATCAAGCGGTGCAGATTTATGCTATAAAGGCAAAAAGCTAATCGGTTCTGCGCAGTTCAGAAAAGACGGCTACATTTTGCAACACGGTTCAATTTTAATGGATTATGATGAACACTTGCTTGAAGAACTTTTCCAAGAAAAAATTCCAGAAGGTTCAATTACAAGTATAAAAGAAATCAACCCAGATATCTCTATGGTTGACCTATTACACTTATGGGATGATTTATAATGGCGTTTATTGAAGAATATTCTAAAATTAAAGAACTTGTTAAGGACGACTTATACCAAATCGAAAACAACCTTATTGATTTTTACTGCGGTGATGAGGATTTGCAACGAAATATTTTGGAAATCATTAAAGCTCCGTCTAAAAGATTGCGTCCCGTTTTAGGTCTTTTGTACTTAAAAATGTATGGTGTTGAAATTAATCACCAACATCTTGACATATTATCGGCGGTTGAAATAATTCACAACGCGACTTTAATTCACGATGATGTGATTGATAAAGCTTCTGTTAGAAGAAATCACGTAACTTTAAACGAAAACTTTGACAATAGCCTTGCCGTTGTAAGTGGCGATTTCTTGTTGTCGATTGCAATTCAAAAACTTTTGAACGTTAAGTCATTTGAAATTTTGAGCCTGTTCAATATTGCAATAAAAAAAATGAGTTTGGGCGAAATTAACCAGTATTTTAATAAATTTAAAATTACAGATTTTGATGAATATTTAGACAAATGCAAATATAAAACTGCGGAATTATTTATGGCAGGACTTGAAAGTGTTGCTATTCTTTCTGATTTAGACAGAAATAGCGCAAAAGATTTTGCAAAAAGATTTGGTATAACCTTCCAAATCAGAGATGATTTGTTAAACATTACAGAAAGCAATTCTGATAAACCAAGCCATAATGACATAGAAGACGGCATTTACACTGCGCCTGTTATTTTTGCGAAGGATTTGAACAATATCAATTATGGCATTGAAAAAACAAAAGAATTGTTAGATAATTACTTTAATAGAGTAAAAAAATGTTTGGACAAAGCGCCAGACAACGAATATAAACAAGCGATTATAGGATTATTAGATTTATTAAAAGCATGCTAAACAACGATTTCAACGAAAAATTAGAAAATTTCAAAAACACAATTTCAAATAAAGAGCAATTACAAAAAGTTCTAAAAGGCGGAGTAAAAGAATTTTTTGAAACTGCCATTTTTGTTATTGTAATGGTTATTATAATCAAGTTTTTCTTAGGTGAAATCCGCTGGATTCCGTCAGCATCAATGCATCCAACCTTATTAGAAGGAGATAGAGTTGTTGTAGAAAGGGTTACAAGATTTTACCAAACCCCAAACAGAGGCGATATTTTAGTATTCTATCCGCCAATGACAAAACTTGAATCTACACCACTAAAAGTTTTTGCAAGACTAACAGGATTTTTCTGCCACGACGACGCATTTATCAAACGTGTTATTGGGCTTCCTGGAGATAAAGTTGAAATAAAAAAAGCTAAAGACGACGGCGCTTTTACAGTTTATATCAATGGCGTAGCTTTAGATGAACCTTATATTAAGAGCAAATATGATTACACCGACTGCTCTCAAGAAATGTATTGCGGTCCGATGATTGTGCCAAATGACCAATACTTTATGATGGGCGACAATAGAGGTAACTCTGAAGATAGCCGTTACTGGGGATTTTTGCCTAAAGAAAGAATTATAGGTAGAGCTACAACAATTATTTGGCCACTAAATAGAATCAAAAATTTTTACTAAGTCATGGCAAATATTTTAATCTTTGTTAAGAATTTGTCATGGATTAAAAAATAAAGTATTCTAGTGTTATGAAAAGTGGAATGATAGTTGTCGTTGATGACGAACAAATGGTTACGTCAGCATTTAAAACTCTTTTAAAATTAGAAGGGTTCACTAACTGTGTGGCGTTTAATAACCCTGTTGAGGCGATTGAATTTTTGAAGAACAACAAACCTGATATCATTGTATCAGATTTTATGATGCCTGATATGAACGGTTTGGAGTTTTTAACTAAAACGAAAGAACTTTACCCTGATGTTAGTAAAATACTTTTGACAGGATATGCCGACAAAGAAAATGCTATTAGAGCAATTAATGAAATCGGCTTGTACAAATACATCGAAAAACCTTGGGATAACGATGATTTGATTATAAATATCCAAAATGGTATTGAAAGAAGTAATTTGCTTGACAAATTACACGAAAAAATCAACGAGCTTGAAGCTGCTAAAAAGCAACTAGAAAAATATTCTCATAACTTGGAAGATTTGGTTGCAGAAAAAACTGCTGATTTAATCCAAGCACACTCAAAATTACAAAGCATTGTAACAAACTGTGCTGACGGTATTATCATTATTGATAAATACGGAAAAATTGAGCAATTAAACCCTGCGACAGAAAATCTTTCAGGTTTATGTGAAACTAACCTAATCGGCAAAAAGCTTTCTGATATTCTTTTTGGCGGAAACTTGTCAGAAACCTTGAGTTTATGCATTGACGAAGGTGAAGCCGTACTTAGAGATTGTTGCATTACAAACGCATTGAGCGAAAAACAAATTCCAGTAGAAGTTAATTTTGCTCTTATTGAAACAGACGAAAACTCTGAAGAAAGCCAAAAATTCGTTGGCGTAATCAGAGATGTAAGCGTTCAAAAAGAAACTGACAGATTGAGAGATGATTTTATCGCAACTCTAACTCACGATATGAGAACCCCTCTAACCGCTGCAATTCAAACTCTTGACTTCTTCTTAGACGGAACTGTTGGCGACTTAAACGATAGACAACACATGCTGTTATCTACAATGAAAGCCAATAACGAAGGACTTTTAGGACTTGTTAATAGTCTTTTGACAGTTTATAAATTTGATGCAGGAAAAGTTGAACTAGTAAAAAGCAACTTCAATGCAAAAGAACTTATCATGCAACGTTACAACGAATTAAAACCGCTTGCAGATAAAAAAGATATTGAATTTACAGTTAATTTCGAGGCTCCTGATGATTTGTTAATCACTGCGGACAGACAAGAAATTGGTCGTGTAATCGCTAATTTATGCGGAAATGCAGTAAATTACACAAATCCGCACGGAAAAATTGAAGTTATCGTAAAAGAACAAGCAGGAGATTTCTTATTCTCTGTTTCTGACACAGGAAACGGTATTCCAAAAGAAGATATTCCGCACTTATTCAAACGTTTCTCTCAAGGAACAAGCAGAAAACGCTCAACTGGAACAGGTCTAGGCTTGTATCTTTCAAGACAAATTATAGAGGCACACGGCGGAAAAATTTGGCTAGAAAGTAAAATAAATAAAGGTAGCGAATTTTCGTTCATTTTAACTAACGTAGTTGCAACTCCGACAAAAGAAAGGCTAACAGTATAATGTCTAACGTAAAAGTACTTATTGTTGAAGATCACTTAATGGTAAGAATGGGGCTTTCTCTTGTCTTAGAAAAAATTGGCGACATTGATTTAATTGGTGAGGCTCAAGATGGCTTGGAAGGCGTAAGAAAAGCGCAAAGTCTGCTTCCTGACGTTGTTTTAATGGATATTGGCTTACCTGAAATCGACGGAATTGAAGCTACAAAAAGAATTAAAGAAACAAACCCTGAAATTAAAGTTTTAATGTTTACTTCAAGAGATAATGAAGACGACGTTCTTTCTGCTTTTGAAGCTGGGGCAAATGGCTACATTATGAAGGGTGCAAACGCAGAACAAACAGAACGTGCTATAAAATCTGTTTCAGAAGGCACAGGCTGGCTTGACCCTCAAATTGCAAGAATTGTTTTATCAAATATTCAAAGAAATAGCAGAGCAAATTCATCATCTGCGACTGGTGAAATCAACTACAAAGACGGCAAAAATATTTACGGTTTAACAGAACGTGAAATGGAGATTTTGGCACTTATGGTTGAAGGTTTGTCAAACCCACAAATTGCAGAAAGATGTATTATTACTAAATCTACTGCAAAAGCTCACGTACACAGTATTTTGCAAAAATTATGTGTTTCAAAAAGAACAAAAGCCGTTACTTTAGCTTTGGAAAAAGGCTTAGTTTAAAAATGTTTAAGCGTATTCTTGTAACACTTATAATACTTCAACTTGTGGGAGTAAGCGCTTGCTATGCCTTGAATAACAGAGAGTGGGATTACCGCAGTAAAGTTTATCAAGACGAGGCAAAAGTTCGCTATGAGAAAAAACTTATGCCTGAATCAGGCTATATGACTGTCGAAGAATATGAAAAAAAATCGGCAGCAAAAGATAAATCTCAAGGCGACGGAGATTTTATTCCAAAAGTTAAAGATAGCAAGATGAAATACGTGCCACAACCGCATTACAAGCTTGTGCGCTACAACAATCCCCCAGGAACTGTTGAGTTAAATCTTCATAGAAAAGTTCATTTTGACAAGCAAGAAGTAATGCCAGGGCTTATTGCACCTGATGTTAGCATGATGCTTATACCTATTGTTAGTTATTACACAAAAACTAAATCAACTGATTGCGACATTTACATTCTACCTTTAAGAAAAGGTATGCCAGACGTTGAAAAGGTTATCAAAGCTAACTTTGCGGCAAAAAGTACAAAACCAATTGTTTCAACAGATAGAACCTTAATTGAATATGGAACGTTCAGAACACTTACTCCTGTTGATTTTTCAGCTGATATGCGTTTTGCAATTATCAAGGAAAAAACAGGTAACGTTGAAGACGGAATTTGGCAAACAGAACTAATTATTTACGATTTTTTGACAAAAAAAGCAACAAAATTGAATGAAATCAGAGAGGCGATTAGATATTACTGGAGAACTACTAAAAACCTTGATTTAAAAGAGGTTCGCTGGGATATTTATCCGCTTGGATTTGACGTAAATAATCCAACAAAAGTTCTTGTTGCAGCATACGCATTTGCTGGCAATCCGCCTAGATGCTTGGGAACTTGGAGTATCGACGTATTCGGAAAACAAACTCACATGGAATCTTTAACAGATGAAAATATTAGTGTTAGCACAATCGGGCTTAAAATCATAGAAGACGGCATTGTTGACCCTGAAAGTGTTGAAGCCGAAGCAAAACTTGCTGAAAAATACGAAAAACAAGAAGAAAAAGACAAAAAAAAGATTGAAAAAGAAAGAAAAAAACAGCTAAAAAAAGAATACAAAGAAGAAGTTAAAGAAATCAAAAGAAATTACAGAGAACTCAAAAAAGAAGACACCTCTGACGATGACGAAACAAGCAAAATCCACAAATATATACCATTCTACAAGGTTAAAGGTGGCAAATTGACTGGCGCTGACGGTTTAGACAGAAATTAAGAATATTCAAAAGAAATTTTCTTTGCCAAATTGAACATTTTTGGAAACATTTTTGCAAAATTTCGCACCAAATCTTCCTTTGCTTTGCGAGTTAAATGTTTAATGCGGTATTCCTCTTTCATCGCCTCTGATTTTGTTTCAAAAAGCTCTAAAAACGCGATTTTTTGAGGTTTGTTCGCTCTTGTATATTTTGCGCCAAGCCCTGATATGTGATTTTTATATCTGCGTTCAATATCGTCCGTATAACCGCAGTAATACGTATCGTTTTGAGTTAAAAGTAGGTATGTGTAATACTTTTTTTCGTCCATTTTATTTATGTTATACTAAATTTATGATAAAAAACTCATTAAAATATACGAAAATATACGAAAATTTGTCAGAAAACATGAAAATCGGACTTGAATATCTTAAAAACAACGATTTGACTAATGTTGAAAATGGCAAATACGAAATTAAAGGTGAAGAAGTTTATATAAACATTCAAGATTACAACTCAAAGCCACTAAATGAAGGCAAATGGGAAGCCCACAGAAAATACGCGGACATTCAATTCATTATAAAAGGGTCTGAAAAAATAGGCGTGGGCGACATTTCAGAGTTTACAACCTCTGAAACTTACGATGCAGAAAGAGATTTAGAATTTTTGCAAACAAAAAATCCGCAAGACTTTTTGACCTTGAAAGAAAATGATTTTGTTATACTTTATCCGCAAGATGTTCACATGCCTCAAATATGTGTGAACACTCCTTCTTACGTTAAAAAAGCAGTCGTAAAAGTTGCATTATAAATTTGCATAAAAAACTTCAGATAAACCATCGGTACACAAGAATTTTAAAAGTCTATCTGAAGCCTTTATCGCACGACTATGAATGCGAGAAATCTATTAAATTTTTTATATGAAATTTTTCAATTTATGATATGAAAAGTAGCCGATAATCGGCAAAATAACATAGGATAAAGGAAAGTATAAGGATGGGAACAAAGATATACTATTTAAGTACCCCATTTTTATACATGACTAACATTATTTTAATAGAAGTTTACATTAGTTAATTATTCTACTATTTTACCGTCAAACAAGTCTTTAACCATTTTTGCTTGGTCAGATAAAGTTGTATCATCAGTAGATTTTTTGCCTTCTGTTTCAGGCAAAGTGCCAACAACTTCAACCATTTCAGGGTTATCTGTCGGTTTAAAAATTTCTTTTGGTTCTTCTTGTTTAGGTGGTTCTGGTGCTTTTTGAACCTCTTGTGGTTTTGGTGGTTCAGGTTTATGTTCAATCTCCACAGAACCAAGTTCTTGCTGGATTTGAGCATCAGAAGCTTGTGGCTCTCTGATTAACAAGTTTGAATTTGATTGTCCAAACATTTTATCAATAGCTGAAACAATTTCTTTTTTTCTTGAATCATCGTTCAAGCCTTTTGTCCAAATTGCATTTGCGGTCAAAATAACTTCTTGAGGAGTGATTTTAACTGGTTTTGCTTGTTGCGCTAACAACATTTGAACCCCTTTGCTTTCCACTGATTCAATCAATGTTTTCCACAATTCAAGCAAGTTATTTGAACTTTCTTGTTTAGGAGCGCTCATTGGCACTGGCGAAAATTCTTCTTCTACTTGCTTTTCAGCCTGAGGTTGAGTTTGTGGTTGAACTGGTTGCTCTTTTTTAACCTCTGGTTGAGATTGTGGTTCAGGTCTTTTTGCAATTGGAGGTTGAGGAAGTCCTGCTCCTGCTGGCTTCATAGAAGGCTTTTGAACTGGAGAAGGTGGCGTTTTATAGTTCATTACTGAAACATGAGGTGTTTCACCTGTTTCCAATTTCAACAATCTATTTTGCAAATCAACAAGTTTGGTATTTTCTGCCAAATTTGCTAAATCAATCATCGCAACTTCCAACCAAAGATGCGGATTTGTTGACATTTTCAACTCATTTATGTAGTGAGAAGTTTTTTCAATTAAGAAAACTATTTGATGAGTTTCAAGATTTTCAACTTGTTTTTTCAATATTTCTAACTGAGCTTGCGTTGTTTGTGTAAGTTCAGGAATTAACTCAGAACTACAATTTTTAACAACTAACAAGTTTTTAAAATAATTCAATAAATTCAATAAAATTTGCGAAGGTTCATTCCCTGAATTATAGATATTTTCTAAAATTTCAATCGCAACATCAGATTTTGACTCAATAATTGCGTTTGTTAAATTATTCAAAACATCAAAAGAAAGTCTGCCTAATAGCGAATTAATATCGTCCGTTGTAATTGCGTGATCAACATCTAGAACGCTCAATTGGTCTAATAAAGCCAAGCTATCACGCATTCCACCCGCAGAATTTTTCGCAATAGTCATAATCGCGTCATCTTCAATCTTAATATTTTCCAATTCAGCAATATGTTTCAAATGTTTTGCAATATCGTCAGTCGTAATACGCTTGAAATCAAAGCGTTGGCAACGACTTTTAATAGTATCTAAAACTTTGTGTACCTCAGTTGTTGCAAGAATAAACACAACATTTTCTGGCGGTTCTTCAAGTGTTTTCAATAATGCGTTAAACGCTTGAACTGTCAACATGTGAACTTCGTCGATGATATAAATTTTATATTTACCATTTACTGGCGCATATTGAATTTTCTCTAAAATATTTTGAGCATCGTTAACTGAACGATTACTTGCCGCGTCAATTTCGATAACATCAATTGGAGTTGAATTGATAATATCCAAACAACTTGCGCATTTTCCACAAGGTTTTACGGTAGGACCTTCTACACAATTAAGCGATTTTGCCAAAATTCTCGCAGTCGAAGTTTTACCAGTACCTCTTGGTCCAGTAAACAAATAAGCATGTGAAATTTTGTTCAAGTTTATAGCGTTCGCAAGTGCTTTTTTTACGTGCTCTTGCCCTACAATTTCTTCTAAAATTTGTGGTCTGTATTTTCTATATAAAGGAATATATTTTTCGTTCATGTTATTATTATATCCTAAGAAAAAGGTTATGAGAAGTTTATGAATTTAATTAAACCAAAAAACTTAAAAATCGGTGACAATATCGGTATTATAGCGCCTTGTGGGGGTGTTGAAGATAGCGAAAATATATTAAGAGCGAAGAACTTTTTTGAAAATAAAGGTTACAAAGTTACTTTAGGCAAAAATATTTTAAAAAATAATCGATATCTAGCAGGAACAGATGAGGAAAAGCTTGAAGATTTACATTCGTTTTTTGCAAACCCTCAAATCGACGCAATAATCTGCCTTAGAGGTGGTTATGGCGCAATTAGGCTGATTAATAAAATTGATTATGAACTTATTAAAAATAACCCTAAAATTTTTGCAGGATATTCAGACGTAACAGCACTTTCTGCAATGTTTTTGAAGAAAGCAGGACTTATAACTTATTCTGCGCCAATGATTCAAGGGGATTTTGGAATAAAAGATTTGAGTGAATTTACGGTAAATTCGTTTTTTAAAGCCGTTTCTTCTGACGAGCAACAAGAATTTTCAGCAAAAACAGTTTACAAATCAGGCAACGCTACTGGAATAACCTTTGGCGGAAATCTTGCAACTCTTGTGTCGCTTTGTGGGGTTGATTTTATCCCAGATAGACCATTTATTTTCTTTGCAGAGGACTTAAATGAACCTGTTTATAAAATTGATAAAATGTTTACTCAATTGTTGAATATAAAAGAATTTAGAAAAAATATTTCAGGGCTAATTTTAGGCGAATTTTTAGATGTTGAAAATAAAGATTGGTTAGAAAGTTTATTTAAGGAAATCGTTCAAGAATTAGATGTGCCAACACTTGGCGGGTTTAAGATTACGCACGCAAAAGATAAGCTGACTATCCCTTATGGAATTGAGTCAGCTATCTGTGAAAATATTTTTAAGTTTTAAAACCTAATCGCAATAAGTTTTTTTAGGGTCAGACCAATCTAAGGCTTTTCCGTCTTCGCATTTGCCTGAACTATCAACTTTTAAGTAGTCTAAATTACCGTTATACACTGCCCAAGCAGTACAACCTGCACCGCCAATAGTGTCTAAACAGTCATCTTCCCATTTAAAATAATCGTCATGTTCTGTACCAACTGGGTAGATACCTTCTTTTGTAATGTAAAATTCAAACAAGTCTTTGCCTTGAACTGATTTACTTTTGCCAATACCAGTAACATCAACCATTGCAACACCACAAACCTTTTTTAATGAAGCTGGCATTGATGTATCACCACCTGTAACGTCCATATTACAATCTGAATTTTTAGTTTGTTCTACTAGAAACGCAAAAGAAAATCCGTCAGCAGTCATAACCTTGCCAACATCCTTTGAATTAATAGCTTTTGTAGAATTGATACCGATAATTTTTGCACCCTCTGCAAAACAAGAATCATCAGAAGTCATTCCGCAATTTTTAGCCAATTGCATTACGCCAGACATTCTTTTTGTAATTGTTTCTGTATCAATGTCAGACCATTCGTCTAAAAGACCGTAATTACCTGTCATTCGTCCATAAGCGTTTTCTAAAACAGTATAGGCCTTTTTCAATTTAACAACTTTGTCCTTGCTATTTGTATCTGATATCAACGATGGTAGTGTTAACGCAGCAATAACGCCGATAATACCCAATACTAAAAGCGTTTCGGCTAAAGTGAACGCGTGTTTCTTAATTTGTTTCATTAATTGATTTCTCTCCTTTTTTGTAAATAGGATTTTATCGTATCAGATTTTTTTTACAAAGTCAATAAAAAAAGAGGCTTTAACCTCTTTTTAGTGGAGTTTATTTTACTCCTAACATTTTTGTGTACCACGTAAATGATTCAAGCTCTAAACCGTTAAACGTTGTTTTCATACACTGAGTTTTTAAATACTCATCAAATTCGTCCTCGTACTCTTGTGAGCTTTTAGCATTTGAATCTGCTGATGTCATGTCTTCTTCTCCTTATTTTAAAAAAATTAGCACACACATCAGGATTAAAGTCCATAAAAAATTAATTTGCTACTTGAAAAATTTATTTTTAACAGTTTTTAACACATTGTAATCCACAAAAAGCGTTTAGTTAGGCTTGCGCAGATAATAGAAATTACACTGAACATAAAATCATACAAAATCTTTGTACCACTTTGTGCAATAATCCAGCCAACTAAAATTACGTTTGAAGATTGGCTAATAGTGCCAATAAAGAGGGTATATAAAATCCCAATAATATGTATTGTTAAAACTGAAACAAGTGACGCTTGCAAGATGTTTTTGAAAGAAAATCCGTTTTTCAAAATAGAAGCCGCAAAGAATACCGCAGGAATATATGCCAAAATGTAGCCAAAGTTAAAGTCTAATAGGTATTTTGGACCTCCGCCTAAGGCAAATACTGGATATACAAACAAACCAATTGCAATATAAACAAGCACTGCAATTGTTCCAAAAACTTTTCCTAACAAAGCTGCCACAAACAATATAACTGGGATTTGCGGAATATATCTATAATATTTAAAGAAGTGTTGTTTTACGTCAACTCCAGCATTATCGGCTGAAAGATATGACATAAAATCTACTGGAATAATAAAATGAGTGAACGAAATTTGCGTAAATGTCGCAATAATAATCATAAACACGCAAAGGCAAGTCAATATAAGAGTTCCCAGTGTCATTTTTACTGGTTCACCTTTATACTTAAAAACATTCTCTTTTTTTACTATGTCTGGTTTTTCGAATTTCATTTTATGATTTCAACTCGTTCTTTTAAATTTTTGATATTTTCATTATATTTTTCTTTAAATTTATCCCAAAAAATATTTTCTGTCCACATTATTAATGCGTCCTCGTTATTATTTTGATAATAACCTTTTCTGGTGCCTAAAGATTTAAAGGAATATTTTTCATAAAGCCCGATTGCAGGAGTATTGCTAACTCTAACCTCTAAAGTCACATATTTAACCATTTCTTTATAGCAAGCCTCAAAAATCTCAACTAACAAGGCTTCGCCAATTTTTTGACCTCTATATTTTGGATTAACTGCAATATTCGTAATATGAGCTTCATCTACAATAAGCCAACTGCCTGCATATCCAAGAAGTTCGTCTTGCTCATTAAATGCGCAAAAGTATCTTGCTAAATTGTTGCTCAATTCAGAATAAAAAGAATCTCTTGACCAATGATGCTCGCCATAAGTAACTTCTTCTATCGCTATAATCCCGTCAATATCAGCCTTTGACATCGGACGTATTTTTATCGTTAACTTATCCATAATTAAATTTTAACCTAAACAAAATTTATGTAAAAGTAACGTTTTTAAGTTATAATCAATTGTATGCTAAATTATTCAAAACTTTTTGATACCTTTAGAAATTTGTACGCTCTACCCGCTTATAACTCAAAATATGGCAGAGCTTTAATGCCTTTAAGGTACTTTTTTGAATTAACTTACCGTTGCAATTTGCAATGCCCTTATTGTTATGTAGGAAAAGACAGAAACAAAAACGAACTTTCAACGCAAGAATGGTTTGACGTTATTGACCAAATTCCGTTTTATGCATTTATAACTCTTGTTGGTGGCGAACCTCTTATTAGACAAGATTTTATACCTATTTTAGAAAAGGCTTGCAAAAAGACCTTTGGCAAAGTAAATGTGGTTTCAAACGGAATTTTACTTAATGAAGAAATAATTCAAGCGTTTATTAGAACAAAAATGCTACTTCTTTCGGTTTCTCTAGACGGTTATGGAGAAAATCACGACAAAAACCGAGGTCAAAACGGTATTTTCGACAAGGTTCTGAACAATTTAGAAAATCTAAATTCGCACAAAAAACGTCCAATGGTTGATATAAAAACGATTATTCTTGAAAATAATTTAGACGATTTGCCAAAGCTTTACAAGCTTTGCGCCGATATGAATTTTGAATTCTTCTCTCTATCGTTTTTACGAAATAACAATCTAAAACAAAATTCCGTGTTATTTGATAGTTTCATGCCAGAATTTAACGCGCAATATCCTATTGAAAAATACTTCGATATGGAGCATTTTAAAGAGGTTTACAAGGAAATTGAAGGTCTAAGCAAGGGCAAAAAAACAAAGCTTAGATTTTCACCAAAATTTGAAAATTGCAAAAATCCGCTTGAAGCTATTGAAAACTTTTTTGACGCTAAGGACAAGCCAGTTGCTGAAATTTATAAACCTTGCAAATTTCCATTTTCAAACACATTTATAACCCCAGAAGGCAACTTATACCCTTGTCTTTCGCAAAAAATAGGCAATGTTAAAGAGCAATCTATAAAAGAAATTTTCAACAAGCCAAATTACTGTTGCTTTAGAAAAAATCTAAAGGTTTCAAAAGTCTTTGGCGCTTGCCAATTGTGTTGCGAATTAGACTTAAAAGAATAAAATTCTACCATACTTTTGGAATAAATTTGTATTTAACCTTTTTGCAATATTCGCGATAATCAGGGTCTAAAGACAAGTGTCGTTCTTCTGTAATAGCTCTGAAGTAGTAAACTGTAGTCCAAGCAATGGCACCCATTACGTAAAATAGAATTTGCAAAAATAAATTATGTTGGAACATATATTTTACAACAAAAATACCGCCGACATACCAAGCCAAAACCTTTGTTACATAAGCTGGGTGTCTTACAATATTGTATGGGAAACGAGTTACAATACCACGGTTTGTCAAATTACTTGCCTTTGTAAACAACGCAACTGAAGCTGAAACATACAAAGCAATTAAAATTAATGCAGTTAAGTAAATTACCCATACGGCTAAAGAATTACTTTTGTTAAATCCATAAAGAGTTTCTGCGTGAGAATATGGCATAAATTGTATTGATATTGAACTAAATGGCGGATAGCAACATAAACAGATAAAAATACCAAATGGCGAAATTTCTACTGTTCTGATTTTGTTTCTTAAGAATGGAAGTTCTGTGCAATAACCAACCGCAAAAACAAATGTATCTATAAAATACAAAAATCCGATTAACGCAATATACGCATAGCTTCTATAATAAGCTAATTTATCAGAAAAAGTTCTTACACACTCCATAAATGAACTTCCGCCTGCAACCACAATATTGTTGTATCTTATAAGTGAATCAAGATTAGAGGTTCCTGTTTGTATGTGAGAATAGAACCATGCACACAATTGTGGTCCAAAATAGAATTTTATGAAAAATAGCATTAATGCTTGTTTTTGACGATAATTAGGAGTTAACCACTTCAAAACTTCGGTCGAAGTTGCACCGCTTTTTAACCCTTCTCTTTTTATAAGTTTTAAGAAGTAATTTACGACTTCAATACTATGTGAAACATACACGCTTCTTGGTTTTAACCAAAATAAAAAGATTGGTGCAAATAGAATATATGATAAATATGTGTAAGTTACGATTTCTCTGTACATAGATATTCTTTTTAAAGCATCTACGAAATATGGGTTAAACAAAAATATAAGAGTTGCAACCCCATACACTAAGCACGATGAAAGATAGTGTTGAAAAATCAAGTTATTTGAAGGTGTCGGCAAAGAGTCATCTACATATCCAATATTATAGTTTTTGTCAAAATATTCCTTAGCTTCTTCCTTTGACATCAAATCATAATTAACTTCGTTATTCATATATCCCTTCATTCTTAAATTTGAATAATAAACTTATAACTAGAATACTACAAAATTTCTTAATCAGGGTAATAAATCTTCTCTAAATTATTAACAAATGTAAACTAAGCTAAAATTTAGATGAATTCTTGAATTTCGCCAAAATTTTAAATTTCACCCTAAAAATTTATTAAAAAATTTATT
>CAVCIX010000040.1:0-14126 GCA_963602505.1 Anaerovoracaceae bacterium
GTATAAATTCCATTTTATAATACATGGTAAAAAAAAGCAAATTTTTATGTTAATATTTAAAAAGTGGAGGATGAATTGAGATTAGATAAATTTTTAAAAGTATCAAGACTAATAAAAAGACGCACTGTTGCTAACGAAGTTTCTGAAACAGGTAGAGTTTTTGTAAACGGAAATCCCGCAAAACCTGCTAAACAGTTGAAAGTTGGCGATATTATAGAAATCGAATATCATAATAGAACAGTAAAAGTTAAAATCTTAATTATTCCTCAAAACAACGTTAGTATTCAAGAATCAAGCACATTATACGAGGTTATAGAGTAATAAAATGCACGAATTATTAGATTTTCACGCAATGATACAATATTTTCAACAGTTTGGGACCTGGGGACTTGCTCTAAACTCTTTTGTAGAAAGTTTTTTCCTTGTTCCACCACCTGATTTTCTATTAATCATTATGGATTTGGCAAAACCTGAAAAAGCACTATGGTACGCTCTTGTATGTTCAATCGCATCAATTTTAGGCGGTATAGTTGGATATTTAATCGGATATATTGGCGGACGTCCAGTTTTCAACTGGTTTTTCAGAAAAAATCCTGAGCAATTTGAAAAGGTTGAAGCACTTTACAACAAATATGGTTCAATTGCCGTATTTTTCGCAGGTTTTACACCAATTCCATACAAAGTTTTCACAATCGCAAGTGGCGTTTTAGGTATGAATTTGTGGCACTTCACCGTTGCCAGCTTCTTCGGCAGAGCTGGTAGATTTTTCTTAGTAAGTATCGTTTTAATGATTTTCGGCGAATGGATTAAACAATATATCGAGCTTGTAATCCTTGCGGTTACTGCCCTAATCGTTGTTTTCTTCGTTCTTCTTTGGTTAAAAAGCAAACATAGCTTAAAAAAGAACGACAATACTACCGCTCAAGTAGAAGAAAATACTGACGAAAAAGCTATTCATAACCTATAATTAAACTTTATCCTTTGCAAAATCCTTCAATTGTTGATATAGCGCAATTTCTTTATCTGAAAGATTTTCAGGAATTTCAATATTAACAGTTACAATCATATCGCCAGTTTTGCCGTTTTTAGTAAGTCCTTGACCAGCAAGACGATACTTTTGACCTGAATTTGTTTTTGGCATAATCTTCATCAAAACATTACCATTTGCAGTCGGAACATTAATTGTAGTACCTAAAACCGCTTCTGGAGGAGTTATTGGGATTGTAAACAAGACATTCAAATCGTCATACTTGAAGTTTGAATTGTTTTCAATCACAACATTCAAGTATAAATCGCCGTTTTTACCGCCATAAATCCCTTGATTACCCTCTGATGGGATTCTTATTTTAGAATTTGGTTTAACATTTGCAGGAATTTTTACGGTAATTTTTTTGTGTTGAGAAACAGTTCCCAAACCGTCGCAAACAGGGCAATTCATACCATTTGCGAATTTTCTGCCATGGCAATTTGTACATTCCTGAGTCGATAAAATATTTACCGTTTTTGAAACACCGCTCATTGCCTCATGCATAGTGATAACAACGTCTGTCGTTATATCGTCACCATTTACTGGACGATGAGTTTCTTTTTTAGACTTTTGTTGATTTTTAAATCCGCCAATAAAATCATTCAAAATATCTGAAAAATCTTGTGAATTTTGTTGTTTTTCTGATTTTGACTTGTTTTTATTAGCCTCTTTTATAATATCTTCTTGTCTTTGGGCCTGTCTGTAAGCTTTTTGTGCTTCCTTTTGAGCCTCTTTTTGCATAGTTTTGTCAGAAGTCGATTTGTTGTAGTTAAAAATTCCGCACAAAATATCGTAACGCTTACGTTTTGTGTCATCAGAAAGTGTTTCGTACGCCTCAGAAATTTCTTTAAACTTCTCAACGCCTTCACTTCCTGCAACATCAGGGTGATATTTTCTTGCAAGCTTACGATATGCTGATTTAATCTCATCAGCAGTAGCGTCAGAACTTATCCCCAATATTTCATAATAATTCTTATGATGCTTTGACATATTTACATAATAACGGATTTTTTTAAAAAGGCAATTGTCCTAAGATACGTTACAAAGATATTATAATATTTTTTATAATATTGATTTTAAAGCTAGTAAAATCAGAATAATTCCTGCAAAAATTTCTAAGTACATAGTCGGAAATTTCTTTAAAAAACATCCACTAGCAAAGCCAAAAAGCGAGAATAAAAACGTTGTACAACCAATCATAATTGCAGACATAAAGATTTTTGAAGAAGTTAGCGCCAAAGTTACACCTGCGGCAAGCGCGTCAATACTGGTTGCAATTGCAATCATGAACAAGCAAGACAACGACAAGCAAAGTGGTACTTCTTTATCCTTTTCAAAAGCTTCTTGAATAATTTTTATACCCAAATACAAGAAAATGCAGAAAACAATCCATTTTCCGACAGGTTCTATTGTTTTATAAAAAGGTTGAGTTACAAAATAACCGATTAGAGGCATAACTGCTTGCGCAACGCCTGTAAAAATTGCCAAAAGTAGGGCATTTTTTAGTCTATTTTCGCGCATTATCAATCCGTGCGCAAAAGAAACCGCGCAAGCGTCTATTGATAAGGCTATTGCCAATAAAATTATGCCAGCTAGTGTCATTTTAGATTAACCTCAATTTCAAATAATCTTTTCCAAGGAAAACTGTAACATGCCTGAAACTCTAAATCAACAAAGTTTGCGACTTTCTTTTCAAACTCGCTCATATTAGGCTCTTGCGGTTCAGTTAAAGTTTGGCGAACATTTGCTTGATATGCCCAATCATCAAGAAGTCTAATAGCTTGCAACTTTTTGAACGCATTTTCGTTATATTTTTTAGCCAAGAACTTAACTTTAGCGCCACAAATCAAGCTACCTAAACTGTTTGCGCTTGTATTCCACGCTGAATACCCATAAAAATCTTGTTGCATTTTTGAGCCTATAAATTGAGCAACAAAAGCGTTATCAGCACCATTTGCATATCGAACATCAGCAATCATGCAGTTTTTAGGCATTTCAAACTTGCCACTAAACGGTTCAGTTGGGCGTTTCATAACAATTTCGCCTTGATGCTCCTTAAAATTATTTACAACAAGCGTAACATCTGCGTTTTCTTTATCTGTAACCTCGATATTTGCCAAAGACAACTGTCCTAGAACAGATTTTTCAATTGATACATCCTCGTAATTTGAAATTAAATTTTTATATTCAGGTTCTGTAAATTCAACATTAACCTTCATTTTGCCATTTAAAGCTCTTGCAAAAAGAGTTAGTGGAATTTCATCTGCGCCAGTTTTGGTAAATCCGCCTAATTTTTCTAACGCTTGCGCCTCTTGAACGTTAAATCCATATTCTGCGCAATCGTCTTTTGAAAAAATTAGCGTATCAAACAGACCTTCTTTTTGCCATTCAAGATACAATTTGTTAATTTCGAAATTGCGCTTTCTTGTTGCCATGTAATCGTCTAAAATCTCGTCTGGAATAAGTCTTTCTATGCAACTTTCACAACCGAGTTTGTGTGTTTGGTAAGAGTAATCGAAAATTTTTGTTCCGTATTTGTTCCAATATTCCTTTTCTTCTTGGTTAATATTGTTATTTGAAATGCGCATTATACTTGAAAATGCGTAAATTTTTGCATTTTTTTCTTTTAGAATTTCTTTAAAATTTTCAACTCTATTTTTTATTTGTTCAAAAGTTTCAGGACTTCTTCTCGACGGAATTAACCCGCCATAAGCAATCGTATCAAGTGATACGACAATAGCGTCTGTTTGTGGAACCTGCTTTAACCAATCTAAAATTCCATTAATCTCGGCATTTCGGGTTAAATCACCCAAGAGTTTTCTCTCAGGAATAAATAGTTCAATGGTTTCGTCTATTGCAGATATATCCTTGAATAAGTTATAACATACTGGTCTATTGTCTATCGGAATTACACAAATTTTCATAATTTTTATTATACTAAATAATTCGTTTAATGTGTGACTTTTTACAAAAGTTAAGTATAATGTAATTATGAAAAAGTTTATTTTATTTTTAATAATTTTTATATTCACTGCAAATGCTGGCTACTGCGTAATTGACGCTTCTACTGGAGAAGAAGTCAAAGGTTACAAGGGCGAACTTCCTGATGTAACAGAGCGTTTTCAAAAATATATTCCGCAAACGGCAAAACCGCAGTTTAAATCAATTGACGCATTTAACGTATCAAAAGGCTACAAACCAGTACCTAGAGATAATCCGTCTTACGTCAATGTAATTTTGAAAAAAGAAAAAATTTCTGAATTTGCAAATGATATTAACAAATTAATTCCAGTCGTAGAAAACCTTATAAATTCTATTGAAAACGGCGAAGACGAGCAACTTTTTGCAGCACGTTCAAATTATTTATATGACGATGTTGAATATTTGCGCAAAAAATACATAGACGCGCCTGAAAGATTTTACCCAGCTTACGACGCACTAATAACAGTTGCAAACAGAGCACGCGCAATTGTTTCAGTCCGAAATGAGGCAAAAGTTTATAGCGCATATCTTCCATACCAAACAGAAGGCTATATGTACACGCCTCAATACGTAAACGAACAACTAGAGTACTTGTGGAAAGAACTTCAGCAAACAATAGTGCTTATGAAGGACGTTGAATAGAATCACTAGCCGAACAAGTTAAAGTCTTTGTCTGCGTGGTCTTTAATGATTGACTTAATAGACTCAATTTCTTGTTGCATTGCACTGTGTTCTGTGTCTAAGTTCTTCATTTGTTGGTCTATTATTTTTTCTTTTCTGTTTATCTTAGCCATTTGAGCATTGTATTCAGCTTCTGCTGCTGCGTCATCTGTTTTGTCATATTGTTCTAAAATATTTGTTGCAGAAGATATTGATACATCTTGACCGTCTTTTACTAATGTCAAGTAACCGCTCAATAAACCTTGGATTAAGAATTGAGGATTGCTACTCAATTGATTATACAAATCAACTGAAGAACCTGAAACACCTGTTGCTTCTGAACTTGCTTTTACGTAATTGTCATAAGCATCCCAAGCTTTTTCAGCTTGTTTAAGCTCTTCTTGCCACTTATCGTAAGTAGCTTGTTGTTCAGGAGTATAAACCGCTTCTGTTACTGTTGTACCGCCATTTGCTGAAATTGTTACAGAGTTATAATCGTCTTTTGTACTAAACATTGTGTTTGTACAAACTGTCATGTGTCGGTTTATTGCATTATAAGAACTCATACCAGAATCATATTGACTCTTTGGTTCACTACGTTCTTCACTTATAAATTGAGTTTTAGTTGTTTTTTGATATGTTAATTTTTGTGCTAAGTCATCTCTACCTGCTGACTGTAACTGAGCAATTGCTCTATCAAAGGCAGGAACAACTTTAGAATTCCATTCTTCTTTTTTCTTTTTAATACTTGTCCAATAATCAGTAGTTGATACCCCAGCAGCCTTTCTTTGCGCAGTCGTCATTCCTTGAACATCAATAGACTCACCATTATCCGTTTTCCAGTAATCGATATTTCTAACAGAGCTAATTGTGTCATAAATATAATCGAATATACCTTTTATTTCACCAGAAGCATCTGTTGTTGTGGTTTGAGTACCTAGAGGTTTTTCTAAGCTTGCTGGTTTTTCAATTTCTTCTGGACGTTTGCAGGTTGGTTTTGCAACGACTTCACCAGTATATTTACCACTTTGAGCCATGACACCATCACCCGTTCTTCTGACATCATAACCAAAAGACTTAAGATTTGAATAGTTCATAGCAATTTCATTTGTACCGTCAGACATTTTTAAAGTTTGATTGTTCAAAGCTTTTGTATATTTATTCGATACTTCTTCTGAATCGTTTGCCAACAAAATTTTTGAATTAGCTAACATCTGTTCTCTCAATTCAATTGAAGACAACCTTGATGTTAATGTTAACAATCTTGCTTGTGATGCTGCTAGTCCCATAAATTTTCGTCCTATATACTACCTACATCATGATTTTACGGCACTTTGCGCAAAAACTTTAGCCCATTGTTACAATACTTAACATGTGTTTTTACAACCAATAAAAAAGACCTATAAATAGGTCTTTTATCCAAATAAGTTGAAATCTTTGTCAGCGTGATCTTTAATGATTGATTTAACAGATTCAATTTCTTGTTGCATAGCACTGTGTTCTGTGTCTAAGTTCTTCATTTGTTGGTCTATTATTTTTTCTTTTCTGTTTATCTTAGCCATTTGAGCATTGTATTCAGCTTCTGCTGCTGCGTCATCTGTTTTATCGTATTGTTCTAAAATATTTGTTGCAGAAGATAACGATACATCCTGACCGTCTTTAGTTAATGTTAAATATCCACTCAATAAACCTTGGATTAAGAACTGTGGATTTGCTTTTAATTGTTGTGCCAAAGCTTGCGCTTGAGATGAACTTCCTGAGCCACCTGCGCTACCCGCACCACCAGCTCCACCAGCCGAAGAAGCTCCGTCTGTGGTGTTAACAGTGCTAGTATTTGCAGTTTTCCAGTTTTCATAATCTTTGTTGTATTCAGCATATTTTGTATTGTAAGCACTTAACTCACTGTTATAAACTGTCATTTCAGAATCATATTTATCCCATTCTTGTTTATTTTGATTATATGCTGCTAAATCTGCTTGGTATTGAGCATTTGCACTTGTATTATTTGCATTATTTTTATTTACGGTCAATGTTTCAGCTTCTGTTTGAGCTATTGATTCAGCAAGTCTTAATGCCCTTGACATTGTACTAGCATACTCATTTTCAGGAGTTTTCACTTTGCCAGTGAAGCTATCTTTAGTACCATAATCTGAAGAGCCATAACCAAAATTTACTGCAGATGACATTCTATAAGCATTATCAGCTTGTTGCTTATTTTTATTAAGACTATCTACTGTTTGCGTAAATCCCTGGCTAGATAAATTTTGTATTAAAGTCGACAAATTTGTGTCTAGAGCATCTTTATATCTGCGCGCAGTAGATTGATGCATAGTATCAGTCATGGACATGTTCCAAGAATTTTTATTGTAATTATAACTGTAATTAGCACATTGTGTAGCAGCCTCATTTGCTTCTTTAAAGCTAGGAGCTGTAACAGTTACATTACTTGCAGAAGGAGCAGTTGGTGCGCTTAATCTTTGTGCAGGTGCAGTTGGAGGTGTTTTTGTAAAATCCTCAGGAGGAGTTGGTGCAGGTTTTCCAACCCATTTTGAAACTTCTGGGTCGCTCTTAGCAGGTGCTTTTTTGGCATTTGCACTTGCATTTGCACTCGTAGCGGAAGTTGAACTTGCAACAACACCGTCACCAGTCCTTTTAACCTCATAGCCAAACGATTTTAATGTATCATAAGTCATAGCAATTTCATTTGTGCCATCAGACATTTTTAAAGTTTGGTTATTTAAAGCTTTTGTATATTTATTTGAAACTTCTTCGGAATCATTCGCCAACAAAATTTTTGCATTAGCTAACATCTGTTCTCTCAATTCAATTGAAGACAACCTTGATGTTAGTGTTAATAACCTTGCTTGTGATGCTGCTAATCCCATAAATTCATGTCCTATACTACCTACATCATGATTTTACGGCACTTTGCGCAAAAACTTTAGCCCATTGTTACAATACTTAACATGTTAATTATTGTGGCAAATATTTTGACCAGTGTTCGTCCAAGTTTTTAATAAATTTATGTGCGTCCAAGACGTCATCTTTTGATATCGGTGGCAAATCTTCCAACATCCTCAACTCTGTCTTTTCTTCTTCAAAATCTTTTACCGCTAAATCTTCTACGCCTAAAAATGCAATACCAAAGCTTTTGCCACAATGCACACAATTCAAGCGTACAACTAGCATTGCATCCTCTTGACGTAAAACTTCAATCGATTCCTCACCAAAATCTGATTTACATCTTGAACAACATAAATTTTTAAACATTACATTTAATTTACTATCCATCTCACTAATAGTATAACCCAAATAGATTGTTAAAAAATAGCCCAACTGTGGAATATTATTAATAGATTTACAGGAGCCCCTATGTTTACACTTACAATCACAGTTTTCGGTTTTGTTGTTTACGCCGCCTGCGTAATAATTCCGAGTATTTTAGATGAATTAGTAAATTCACATTAGTGTATTTGTGCTAAAATTCTCTTATGGAAGAATTTAAACACTACACAGTAATGAAAAATGAAGCCGTTGATGCATTAGATTGCAAAGATGGTCTAATTTATGTTGACGCTACACTTGGTGGTGGAGGTCATAGTGAGCTTATTTTGCAACGTATTCAGCCGAACGGAAGATTAATTTCGTTTGACATTGATGACGATGCGATTAATTTTGCAAAAAATAGGCTAAAAGATTACAAAAACTTAACAATTGTGAAGGACTCTTATACAAATATTAAGAAAGTTTTACAAGATTTAAAAATTGATAAGATAACAGGCGGAATCCTTTTTGATTTGGGCGCTTCGTACCATCAACTTACAAAACAAGAACGTGGTTTTTCGTTTTCAAAAGATGCACCATTAGACATGAGATTTAACAAAGACGCTGATTTTAGCGCTTACGATGTCGTGAATACCTATACTGAAGCGGATTTGGTACGAATTTTTAGTGAATACGGAGAAGAACATTTTTCTAAACGTATTGCACATGCAATTATCGTCAAAAGGCATGCCAAACCTATCAAAACAACCTGTGAATTAGCACAAATAATTAAAGAAGCAGTACCACCTCAAAAAAGCCGTATTCACCCTGCTACAAGAGTGTTTCAGGCTATCAGAATTGAGGTAAATAACGAGCTAAAAAATATTAAAAATACATTGAATGATGTGTTGGATTTATTAGATTATGGTGCTATAATAAGTGTAATAAGTTTTCATTCACTTGAAGACAGAATTGTAAAAGAGCAATTCAAGTACCATTCAGCGAAGTGCCATTGCCCCAAAGAGCAATTAATTTGCACTTGTGAGCCTCCAGTTCTTGAGTTGGTGAACAAAAAACCAATCTGCGCAAGTGAAAAAGAACTAAAAGAAAACCCGCCTTCTCGAAGTGCAAAACTTAGAGTCGCAAAGTTCATTAAAAAATAACTGCGGGAAATGTGTATTTATAATCTAAGGGTAGGAAATAAAAGTTGCAACAAGAATTGCTACATTTGACATATAATGAGTTTAATGAACTTGAAACCTATGAGTTTGAACTTCCTCAAGATACGGTAATCGAAGGTATTTTTGAACCAGAGGATGACGAAAAACAAATGGCTATTAGAAAATTAAACTTTACTTTATGCATTATCTTAGCAGTTTTCATTGCCGTTACGACTGTAAGTTATTATTTTGCAACTGCTAACGAAATGACTTTAAACAATTTAAGTCGAGAAACAACTGTATTCAACGATGAAAACACTGAATTGGAGAACCAATTGGACAGACTTAAATCGTTCAATAATGTTGACAAATCAATGCAAAAAAATAATTTGCTTTCTAAAGCTAAACAAGTTATAGAAGTTGAGGAAGTTGCATCAGCTAACACTGCTAAAAAACCTTTGAGCAATCAAAAAGTATTTAGCTGGGCTATCGGTTACTAATAACAGTAAAATTTCCTTAACAATAGTGCATTTCACAATCCTTATGATAAAATTATTATAAGGTAGTTATGGTTGAAAAAGTAAAATCAAAAAAAGAAGAACAAATAAAGTGTTTTGACAGGAGCTTAGTCTGTTGGCAAGTGCTATTTGCACTTTTTGCAATAGGTCTGATTTTACATTTATTTCTTCTTCAAGTAATTGACCTAAAGAATTTAAGATTAAAAGCAAAAAAACAAAGAAGCGCTCAATCTTTTGTTTTAAGAGGTGATATTTACGACAGAAATGGCATAAAACTTGCGTCTGACAAGGTTTTATTTGACGTATATGCAAGAACTCCTGACTACGAACATACTCCAGAAGAACTTGCTAATATGTTAGCGCCAATTTTGAAAATTTCTAAATATCAATTGGTTCAAAAACTTCGCAGAAATGACATTATGATTTCCTTGAAAAAAGGTATCGATAGACAAACAAGAGATGAAATCGCAAAATTACATTTAAGAGAAATTCCTCTTGATAAAAAAAGTATTCGTGTATATCCTCAAGGAACTTTAGCAGCCCACGTTTTGGGTTATTACAACTTTGACGCAGATATTTCCGCAGGTGTTGAATCAACGGCAAAAGATAGACTTGAACTTGTTGAAGACAAAGTTCAAATCGAAAAAACGCCAAAAGGTGACATTATTTATGACTTTGGCACTGACCCTCTTGCAACAACAAAACCAATGAAGGGTAAAGACGTAACACTTACGATTGATACGGCAATCCAACACGTTTGCGAGCAAGAACTTTACAAAATGGTCTTTAAAACAAAAGCTTTAAGAGGTACCGTAATTGTTACAAACCCTAGAACTGGCGAAATTCTTGCTTATGCGGTTTATCCATATTACGACCCAAATAACTTCAAAAAAGCAACTTATAACCAAATTAAAAACTGGACACTTACTGACGTATTCCCTCCAGGGTCAACCTTTAAGGTGCTAACAGTAGCATCAGCAATGGAATTGGGTAAAATAAACGAGCATACCAAAATTAACGATACTGGTAAAATCAAAGTTGGTTGGTGGGATATTGAAAACTACGACTATAAAAAACGCCCTTGTCCAGGGATGATTTCGTTGGAATACTTATTTGAACACTCTAGTAACGTAGGTTCTGTAAGAGTTGCTCAAATGATGACTTCAAAAGAATTTTATGACATCTTAAAGAAATTCGGAATTGGTTCTAAGACTGGAATTGACCTTCCTGGAGAATCAAGAGGTCTTATGAAACCAGCAAACAAGTGGGATTCTTCCGACCACGCGTCAATGGGTTACGGATACGGTGCATCAGTTACCGCTATTCAAATGATTACGGCAGTTTCAGCCTTGGCTAACAACGGCGTAATTATAACCCCTCACGTTATAAAATATACACAAGAAGAAGCTGCAAATAAAATTCATTATACACAAGTTTTAAAACCTGAAACTGCAAAATCAGTAACAAGAATTTTGACCGAAAGTATCAACAACGGCAAATCTCAAATTAAAATGGATAAATACAACATTGCAGCAAAAACAGGTACTTCAAAAAAACCTAAAGAAGACGGTAGTGGTTACACAAACAAGTACTACACGTCTATCGTAGGCTACTTACCTTCATCAGACCCTCAAGTGCTAATCTATGTTATGGTTGACTCTGCACAAGGTGGTAACGTTTGGGGTAGTACAGTTGCAGCGCCTGTATTCAAGGAAATTTCTTCACAAGTTGCAAGAATTCTAAATTTAAAACCTGATAAAAACGTAACAAGCAATAATGATAATAATTTAACTGAGGAGTAGAATAAATATGGAATTAGATAAGTTAATTGAGCATTTAGACTGCGAGAAATATAATTACGCAAACGTAGAAATAACTGGTTTGTCATACAATTCAAAAACTACAGATACAGGAAACATCTTTATTTGCTTGGTTGGCGAAAACACTGACGGACACAATTACGTTAAATCCGCAGAAGAAAACGGCGCAGTTGCCCTTGTTGTTGAGCATAAAGTTGATTCCAACTTGCCACAAATTATCGTAAAATCTACTAGAAAACAAATTGCAGATATTGCTGACACTTTTTACGGTTCGCCGTCAAAAAGCATTAATTTAATTGGTGTTACAGGTACAAACGGCAAAACAACAGTTACACATTTAATTCAAAAAATCTTTGAAAAAAATTCTAAAAGATGCGCTCTTATTGGAACTTTAGGCTACAAATTAAATTCAAACGATTTTTACCGCGAAGCAAAACACACAACTCCGCAAGCACCTGAATTACAAAGACTTTTGCACCAAATTAAATTCGAAAATCATATTGATAATGTTGCAATGGAGGTTAGCTCACACTCTCTAGAACAAAGACGCGTAGGCAATTGCGACTTCAAAGGTGCGGTTTTGACAAACCTAACTCAAGACCATTTAGATTACCACATCACAATGGAGAATTATTTTAAAGCAAAAGCAATCCTTTTTGAAAACTTGAAGGAAGGTAATTTTGCAGTAATTAACGCTGATGACGAATACGCTCAAAAATTTATTGATGTTGTTCCCAAAGGTGTTAAAATCTTAACTTACGGCATAAAAAATAATGCTGACGTTATGGCAAAAGACATTGATTTCACAACGGAAGGCGCTAGATTTACTCTAAAAACTTCAAGCGAAGAAATCGCAGTAGCTTTACACATGAACGGTATGTTCAGTATTTATAACGTTTTAGCAGCCGTAACAACTGCAACAACTCAAGGTATTGATGCAGTAGATGCAGTGAAATCGTTAGAAGATGTAAGAGGCGTTGCTGGAAGATTTGAAATCGTTCACAAAAAACCAATGGTCATCGTAGATTACGCACACACTCCAGACGGTTTGGAAAATGTTTTAAAAGCTGCCAGAGAAATCACTCCACAAGGCGGAAAGTTAATCTGCTTGTTCGGTTGCGGTGGAGACAGAGATGCAACAAAACGTCCAAAAATGGGCGCTATTGCTGAAAAATTATCAGATAAAGTTGTTGTAACCAGTGACAATCCTAGAAGTGAAGACCCTGAACAAATTATTTCCGACATTATGACTGGTTTTCAATCAGTTGACACCGACAGAGTTATCGTAGAAATCGACAGAGCAAAAGCTATCGCGTTGACTAAAACTCTTAGTGAAGAAAATGACGTAGTTTTAATCGCAGGAAAAGGTCATGAAGATTACCAAATTCTAAAAGATAAGACAATTCACTTCGACGACAGAGAAGAAGCTAAAAAGGTTTTCGGATAAGATGTTTAATCAAAACGTAAAAAAAAGTAAATTGATTATCGAACAACATTTTCACGGCGCTTATGGCGTAGATTTTGCTTGTTGCGACGCTAAAGAGGTTTTGGAATTGTCAAAAACCTTACTTTATCACGGTATTGGAGGGTTTTTCCCAACTCTTGCAACAGATACGGTCGAAAACATTAAACGACAAATTGAAGTTTTCAAAAAAGCAAGCAAAAAACAAACTTCAAAAATGTCGAAAATTCTTGGCGTTCATCTTGAAGGAATCTTTTTAAACCCAGAAAAAAAAGGTATTCACGACGAAAGTTTATTTTTAAAACCGACTATTGAAAACTTTAAGTTAATCGAAGACGATTTCATTAAAATAGTTACGCTTGCACCTGAACTAGATGAAAATTTTGAGTTAACAAATTATCTAAAAGAAAAGGGGGTAAAAGTTCAAGCAGGTCACTGCATTGGCGGAGATTTAAGCGCGTGTAATGGTGTGACTCACTTATTCAATGCAATGAGTCCAATTAGTCACCGCTCACATTCTACAGCGCTTTCAGGGCTTATAAACGACGAATTATACACTGAAATAATCGCAGACGGAGTTCATTTTAACGACGACACTTTAGCTTTAATTTTAAAATCAAAACCTTTTGACAAAATTATCTTAATAAGCGATTGCCTACCGATTACAAACAGTGATAAAACAGAAATGCAATTCTGCAACAAAACAGTTTATTACGACGGCAAAAAAGCTACCGATAAAAACGGTACAATTGCAGGCAGTACAAATCTTATCGACAATATAGTCAAAAGATTATTGAAAAAAAATATTGATGCGTTTAAATTAATAGAAAACACTCACAAATATCACAACATAGAACTCGACGGTCAAATTCTATGGAACGAAAATAATCAAATTCTTTCAATAGAAAAAGACGGTCACGTTCTTTATAGAAAAGACTATTTACTATAAAGGCAACAGAAATGAACAACTATCCAAGAAAAATAGAAGGCGCCTCAAATCCAAATATAAAGCCTAACGCAAACAATTTAACTAAAAAATACTACACAATGTTTTTTAGTATTTTAATAATTTCTTTTTTCGTAATTTATTGGCTATGCAACTTCACAAAATTAAGAGAAATGTTCCAAGTCATTGCTCTTTCAGCCCTTTCAATTGCATTAGCTGAATATTTCACAAGAAGATATTTAAAATTGTAAGTTTATTTCATAAAAAAGAGGCGCGGAGCAAAGCTC
>CAVCIX010000041.1:0-13996 GCA_963602505.1 Anaerovoracaceae bacterium
GTTTATTAAAAATTTAAACTTCTATTAAACCATAATGTAATGTGAATAATTTGTGAATCTTTTATGTTAAATTCAAAAAAATTAATATTTATTAATTTTTATCCAATTATCAGGAATTAAATCATTATCATTATTGTTATTTACCCAAGGTGTTGGTGTAATAATAATTTTGTTAGGGTTTTCGTTTAACCACGCACCCCACCAAGAAAAGCTACTATTTGCAATAATATTGTGTTTGCAGTTCTTCATTAATTCTAAATCAAAATAACCTTGTTTTCCAGAATTTACATCGACGTAAACGGTATCATATTTGAATCTCACATTTTCTCGTACCCAGTTTATATCATCTGAAAATACAAATATTGTTGGCTTTTTATCTAGTTTTGACGCGATTTCGTCGATACCTTTTTGGTAGTATTCCTCGCTACAAGCCCCAAAAATGTTTGCAACGCGAGCTTTCAGGTAGTCGCCTCGTCTAAAATGTACTGAAATAGATTCTGTATTCTTAATTTGTTCAAGAAGTTCTTTATTTCTGTTATTTAGTGGTTTTATTAATTTAAAATCTTCAAGCAATTCTTGTCTAACATTGCTAAAGTATTTTTCTGTTTGGAAAAATCCTCTAAAGTAAGCTGGCGCTTGAGTTGATAAAAGATTTTCTTCATATGTGCAGAAATTTGCTTCCTGCGTAACTGGAAGTGTGTATTTGATTTCTGTCAATTTGTTTCTCAATTTTCTTAGAGGAATAGTTTTTCTCAAGAATTTATTGAAAAACGGTTTTGGAACAACTTTTAATGTTTTCATTAGATTAAACGGTTGTAGTTTTAATGTTTCTAAACTGTCGTCAAACATTGGAGTTGTGCCAGTTTTTGCTTGATAAGCTCTACCAAATGCCCATTGGAACATCTGGTTGCTCATTCTGCCGTCAAGTTTTATAATTACGGGTTTGGTCATAGGTGTATTCTAATAAAAAACACAAATAGTGTCAACACTATTTGTGTTTTTTATTGCTATGTTGTTGCAGCTAATGTTGTATACAATTCAGGCGGTTTTGCATCAGCAAAACCGCCTGAATTGTATATTAATACGTTATTTAGCCTACTTTGATGTGTAAGCCCAAAATGTGCAATACTTTATGCATGCCTTTGTTTTTGATCGGCATAAAATTCTTTTCTACAAAGCGTACAAAGCCGTTTCTTTGGCGAACGTAAGGAGTATTTCCTTTTTCTACAATATGAATTAAATATTCGCTCAATTTCTTTTTGTAGTCAAAGTCGAAATCGGCTTGCATTGCTGGTTGTCGAAGCATTTCCATATATTTTTCATCGTTGTTATCAAGTTCTTTTACAACCTCAATAACCTCGTCAAAACTCTTGTAATCATTGCAATTGATGAACGCTTTTGGGTTGAAATCTTTTACAACAGAAGGGTTTCCCATATAAATAGGAATAGAATTTGCTATTAATGGTTGATATAATTTTTCTGTTGTATAACCGCTTGTGTAGCGATTTTCAAACGCAATAGTAAATTTATAGTCGTGCAACAATTGAATTTTGCTCTCAGCCCAATTTCCTGAACGCGGTGCAAAATCTATATCTACGTTGTGTAGTACTTTTCCTGGGCAATCAACGTGTTTGTATTCTTGAAGTTTTTTGCAAAAATCAATTCTATCTTGCGCACCTTCGCCGTTTTTACTGTTTGAATAAATAAAATTGCAGAATTTTCTGTTTACTAAATCGTTGCTTAAGTTTTCTCTATTTTGCACAGATTTATCTAGTTTGAAGAAGTATTCTGGAAATCTCAAATATCTATCTTCAAATTCCAAGTGGTGAAAACCTAAACCGTAGTCTGTTTCGTTAAAGTTTGGCACAATATTTTCGTTTGTGAAGAATATTTTTACGCAATTTGAAAAGTTTAAATTGTTATCGCCAAAACAAGAGTAGAATAGAAAATCAGGTTTGTCTGAAATTTCTACATCATAATTTTCTTTTAAAATATCAAGAAAAAGGTTATCATTGTTGTTAAAATAACCTTTTTCTGTATCTGTAAAATTGATTTTTACTGTTTTTTTAGCCATTTATTAAATTATTCCCAGTATTTGTTAATCCATTTTGTTGGCTTGATGTATCTGAAACCACCTTTACCGAAGTAGCCTTTTCTTGCTTGAGCAGGAGTTGGTTTTCCGTGGAAAATAACAATTTTAGCTTCTTCAGGTTCGTGAGGTTCTTTAATCCAGTTTATTGGGAATTTTTGCAAGCAACAACGTTTGAAGCTTGGAACCCATTCTTCTGGCCAATATTGAAGAACATTTCTTTCATACATTTCGTAAGTTAAAAATGCTTGTTCATTTTTGAAGTGATCTCTAATTGCAGTACCTAAACCGTAGAAGTGGTCTAAGACTTCTGGATATTTACCGATTTCAAATCTGAATACTGAAGAATTTCCGATAATATCGTTTGGAAAATCCCAGTCTTTAATTATTCTAAAATCGCCATCAAGTTCAAAAAATGGGTCTAAACTTTGTCTGATAACGATGTCTAGGTCTAAGAATAAAGCAGTACCTGTTAAATCTGATAATTCTTTGTTGAATACAGTAAGTTTTTTCCACATTCTATCAGGAATACCTTCCTCGTTAAGAGGTGGAATTGGTCTGATTTCTACGCCGTCAACAATGCCTTCGCCGTCGTCAGTAAAGCATACAAATCTGTGAGGGATAGAAATATTTTTTTCTACCATTTTATAAAGTCTGTTTACGTATTCAGGGCCGAATTTTTTACCCCATTTCATACAGATAATGTTTTTATCTAGTGTCATATTTTCTCCTTTTTCTTACCTTCAATTAACCCATAAAAAAACTTGTTTGTAAAGGCTAGAACTGTTATAATGTTGGTATGTCAAAAATATTTGCATTAATAGATTGTGATTCTTTTTTTGTTTCCTGTGAACAAGCTGTTGATAAGACCCTAAAAGGAAAGCCAGTTTGTGTTACGGGTGGTATTGGAGGTTGCGTCGTTTCTCGTTCTAAAGAAGCAAAAAAACTGGGTATTCCAATGGGATATCCGACTTTTATGGCGCAAAAAGAATTCAAAAATGCAATTTATATTGCTGGCAACCATGAACTTTACAAGGAATTATCTTCAAAAGTTATGGCGATTTTAAAAGATTTTAGCCCAAATGTCGAGGTTTGCTCTATTGATGAGGCTTATGTCGATTTTACAGGACTTTGTAAGCTTTATAAATGCAATTATTTTACGCTTGCTAAAATGTTGCGAGATAGAATTTTAGAGGAACTTGATTTACCCGTTTCAATTGGTGTAAGTACAACAAAAACACTTGCAAAATTTGCAAGCGATTACGCAAAAAACAGGGGTGGAATTTATTTGATTGGTAAATCAAAATTAAAAAAACTTTTGCCAAATACTCAAATAAGTGAAATTTGCGGTGTTGGTAGAAAAATGAAGGTTGCCTTAAGCAAAGAAGGAATTTTGACTTGCGAAGAATTGGTTAAAAAGCCTGATGAGTGGCTAAAAAGTAAGTATTCTATAACGATGCAGGAGTTGAAACACGAGCTTTTAGGACAAAGTGTTTATTCTATCAATCCTGAATTGAAGATACCAAAATCTATACAAGAAACAAGCTCTTTTGCGCCATATACCAACGAGATTCCGTTTTTGAAAAATGAAATAAATAAACACATAAAAGATGCTTGCCGAAAAATGAGAAAATATGACGGTAAAACCTCGCAAGTCGGCGTTATGCTTAAGGATAAAGACTTTGTTGTTTATTCTGACAAAATGAATATTACGCAAACAAATTCCGAATTAGAAATTTCTAAAAAAGTTTTTGAATTGTTTGAAAAAATTTATAATCAAAATTTAAAATACCGTTCAACAGGCGTGTTTTTGATGAACTTGAATTGCACAAATACGTATCAGGTTGGTCTTTTTGATGAGGTTAAAAATGAAAAACTAGAAAAACTTTCAAAATCTATTGACAAAATTGAAAGTAAGTTTGGCAAAAATTCAATAAAAACAGGGTTTATCTAAACGCAAAAACCTTGTCTTTTAGGTCTGATGAATTTTGAGGGATTGTTATAGTTAATTCGTATTTATCAAATTTTGGTTTATCGCTTTCAATAATTTTTAGAGAGATTTTTCCATCAACAAATTTTACGGCTTCGTAAACCAAATGTAGTCCTATGCAAGCGCCTACTGGTCTGAATTTTTCCTTGGTAATTACGAATTTGTCAAAAAGATGGCTTAAATCTTCTTCTGCAAACTGTCCTTTATATCCGTAATTATTTATTACAAATTTGACGGTGTTATCTTCCTCAAGGCTTGTTTTTATAATGATTTCAGTGCTATCAGCAGCGAAGGTGGTTGCATTAAAAATTGTATTTGTGTAAAGTCTTGAAATTAATTTTTTATCACTGTTCATCAAGATGTTGGGCTGAATGTCTTTGATTATGATTAAATCCTTAACCAATAACATTGGTTGAATTTTTTCAAGGTGAGTTTCAAGAACTTCGCTTAGATTAAAATTTTCGGGAGTGAAAGAGTGTTTTAATAAACGGTGTCTGAACGTAGAAATATGCGCATTTAGCATTTCTTCTGTAAATTTGCAAGAACTTAAAATTTGATTAACAATTAGAAGTTGATCCTCGTTAAGTTGACCCAAAACGCCAGCTTTTAGCTGGTTTAGAGCTTTAAACTGCGCTAGAACAGGAGTTTTAATATCATGCGCAAGAGCTTCGATGTAAAGTTCTTTACCTTGCTTTGCTAGAACCTCCTCTGTGTTTTTAACGCAAATGGTAGAGGTTCCAAAAACATTGTTATTACTGTCAAGTAGAGGCGATTTTATTACGTGAAAATCCTCTGTAATTCCTTTGTGGCTGATTTCAATGTTATATTCTTGAGTTTTTTTAGTTTCAATTGCCAATTGTTCAAAGTGTTCAATTCGGTTTTTTTCAGCACCTGTAAAGAAATAATCTAATTTTTTGCCTATGATTTCATCTTCTGACATTCCAAAATATTGGCACATTGCGTCGTTACAACCTGTAAATTTTTGGTTTAAGTCCTTGTAGTATATAAGATTTGGCGAATTATCAATTACGTTACGAAGAATATTATCCACGTCATTTTTGTTAGTAATCTTTTTTAATTTAAAGTTACTTTTGTTCAGCAAATATAACAAGGTCAGGATACAAAGCACAAATACAATATCAGAAAAAATTGTACTTGCGAAGCTATGTTTATATACGTGATAACATAGTGTAGCCAAAATGATTACACCAAATATTACACTGATAGCCCTAATTTGATTCTTATTTATCATCTTTATGTACCCATATTAAGATTATCATAATAATGTGCTCTGTATATTATACAAATGGGTAATATTTTTTTAGATTAAAATGCTAAACAAGGTTTAATTGCAAGGCTTTTACAACCGCTTGAACTCTATCAGTTACTTCCAGTTTTGCAATAATATTCCCAACGTGAGCTTTAGCCGTATTTATTGATACCACTAGCGCTTCAGCAATTTCAGGGTTCGTTTTGCCCTCAATTAGTAATTTTAAAACTTCTATTTCACGTGAAGTTAATTGATAATCTTTAGCTTTGTTATCGTATAAGTTGTCAAAATCTGTAGAGTTTGGTTTTGGAATATTTTGTAAAGGCACATGCGCTATTTTTTCGTCAAACCAATATGCACCATAATAAATGGATTTTAGAATGTTTGTTAATTTTTCAAGAGGAGTATCCTTTAGTAGGTAGCCTTTTGCCCCACATGCAACACTTGCTAAAATTTCTTCTTCTGCCTCGTGAGAAGTCAAAATTATGCATTTTGTTGTCGGATAGTTTTCTTTAAAATATTTTGTTGCCTCAATACCGTTCATTTTTGGTAAGCCTAAATCAACGAGAATAATATCTGCTTGCTGAGTTTTCATTGCGTCTATGCATTCTTCAGCGGTCGCGAAATTGCCAAGAATTTCAAAATCTTCGTTTCGTTCAAAATATTTAACGTAAGAAATTCTTGTTAATAAATAATCTTCAATTATGTATAATTTGATTTTCTCGCTCATTCAAACCTCTGTTTTAATGATTATAAAATAACTTTTAATTTATTGTTTGTCAATATATTACCATTTTTTAAAAATAAAAAATACCGCACAAATTATGAAGATGAACCCGACCAAGTAATTCCATTTGAATTGTTCTTTTAGGTAAAGTACAGAGAATACCGAAAAAACTACCAATGTTATTACTTCTTGAATGGTTTTTAATTGTGCTGCTGAATAGTATTCTGCGCCAATTCTGTTGGCTGGAACTTGAAAACAATATTCAAAGAAAGCTATTCCCCAGCTTACAAGAATTACAATCCATAAAGTTGTACTTTTAAAGCGTAAATGTCCGTACCAAGCAAATGTCATAAATATGTTTGATATAGTAAGCATTATAATTGGTAAAAACTGGCGAATACTATTCATGGCTTATTACAACAAGGTTCCTTTCATAAATTTCTTCAAGCGGTAATTTATATTCCAAAACATCAACAACTTTTGCCTTATATTTTTTTAGTGTTGTTTTTGCATATTGAATTTCTTGTTCGGCAAGTTTTGATTTATATACTATCAAGTAGCCCTTTTTATTTAACAAAGGCAAGGCGTATTTGATTATCAAATCTAATTTTGCAACGGCTCTACTGGTTATTAAATCAAATTTTTTATCTTTTATATTTTCAACTCTATCGCAAATTGTTGAAAAATTTTTTAAATCTAAATCATGCGCGATATCTGAAATTGCTGTTATTTTCTTTTTAATACTATCGATGCCAGTAACTTGAAGGTTTGGGTATTCAATAGCAATAGGTAAAGCTGGAAAACCTCCGCCTGTGCCAATATCTAACAAGGTTTTAAAATCTGTACCAAACTTATCAAAAAATAACTTTATAGAAAGTGAATCAAAAATGTGCTTTTCTTCAAGAACTTTTTCGTCGTTTTTAGAAATTAAATTTAAAACGCTATTTTTTGCTAAAAAAAGCTCTTTATATTTATTAAAAGATTGTGTGTTCTGCATTTTTAAACTCTGTTTCTATTTTGTTATATGTTTCTTGACCTATTCTGAATTTGATGTCGTCAATACGCATTTGAATTTTGTTTAAGTTATCCTTGCTGAAATCGTTTTGCGCAATATTGTATGCGAAGAAGTATTCTTTCAAGGCTTCTTCGTTTTTCTTTTGAGAGTAATAGAAATCACCAGTCGCAAGTGCCGCAGATGCCATATAGAATGTATCATTTAACTTATTTGCGCACTCTTTTGCTTTATTTAAGTATTCAAGGGCTTTATCTGGATAATTCTTTTGCGCCATTTGAGCTAATTTTGTCGCAGAGAAATACATTCCGTCGTAGTTATCGTGTTTTGCATCAAGTTCGTACGCTTTAACAAAACATTTTACGGCATAAGCCTTGTCGTTTCTTTCTAAATGCAAGGTTGCAATGTTAGAATATGCTGCTGACAAATATTTGTTCAAATTGTCATCATCGCTTAAGTTTATACATTTTGTGTAGTAATCAAGCGCCTCTTGAGTATTCCCCTTGTCATCAGCAATAAGCGCATATTTGAAATACAATTCTGATAAAGTTTCTGTATCCATAGCTGGATTTGAAATCTGTATAGCTTTTTTGTAATATTCATAAGCGCTATTAATATTTGAAAGGCTATCCTCGATGTTTGCCAATGCAATATAAGCCTTTGTTGTTAGAACTTCAGGCATGTCGTCTGAGTTGATAATTTCTATCAAATAAACCTTTGCTTTTTCAGGCTTGTAGGTTTCAAAATAAACGTTTGCAATATTTAGTTTTATGTAATTTTCTTTAGCTTTTTCAAAAGTTTGTTCGTAAAAATCTCGTGCAAGCTCGTAGTACTTGATTGAATTGTCCCAATCAGACATTTTTTGATGGGCGTAACCAAGTTTTGTATAAATTATCGGCAAATGATTGTAGTAGTCGTTATCATCCTTGTATGTTAACGCAGTTTGATAAAGCTCAATCATTTTTGGATAATTGTATTGCGCTTCTTGTTCTTTTGCTAAATTTAAAATGTTTTCTAATGTTAATTTCACTTCCTCAGGCGCTTGTTGTTCTGCTGGAATTGCTTGATTTGAGTGAACTTCGTTTATATTTATGTTGATATTTTGTTTTTCGTGCGCCTTTTGAATACTTGCAACGCTATCAGCTAACATTTCCATTTCTTGAGGTGTTAGTTTGAATGGCAAGTCTTTTACGTTAAATCCAAGTTTGCTTAAATCCACATCAACATTAACGTTAACATTTTGCGGTACGGGCGCTTCTTTGTTTTCATTTGATGCAACCCAGTGACCTTGTTTTTCTGCTGGTTGTGGCTCTACTTTTGGAGCTTGTTGTGGGGCTTGTTGAATTTGAGGTTTTACGTCTAAAGCCTTTTCTTTTGTGTAACTTGCATAACCAATAGTATTTTGTGCTATATCCGCAGGGTTTATTTTTTTAGGTAAAAATAAACTGTGATATTCAATTTCTTTTCTCATTGTTTGACGAGAAAGTAAAATAGTTCTTTCTAGAGGTTTTAAAGGTAGTTGAGCTTCGTAAATATCAATAATATTTTGGTGAATTTTTAGCGCAACATTTTGCGGTATTGTTACGTCAACTTGCTCTTTAAAATAGTCTTGAACGTATATTTGGTTGTTTTCTTTAGTTAAAATTTTATTTTCAAGTAAAATGTTAATAGTTTCTTCATTGTAAAGTTTTAATTGTTTTAGAAGTAGAACACTCATGCCGTGTCTGCATAGGCATAGCATCCAGAAAAATCTAACTGCGATAGCTGGAATTAGGTCAATAGACTCTTTTTCTAGATATTCGTAATAATTCATGAAGCTTTTTTTGAAATTTTCCAAAAAAGTTTCTGGCGTCAACTGCTTGATTTCCATTATTTTCAAAGATAATTCAAGGAAAAAATGGTAGCCTCTTGTGTATTTGTATAAATCATCAAGTATTTTTTGAGTATATTTTATTTTTTTTGTTTTTAATTGTTTTTCAAAAAGATGTTTTTCTAAAGGATTAGTTGTAATTCTATCTAATGGATAGTTTTCAGGGAAGAAGGATGCCTTGAAGGTTCTTCCAATAAGAATAGTTTTAACCTTTTGATACTTTACTAAGTGTAGTATAAAATCAACAACTTCCTTTTTATTTTCTTCTGTTAGAGCTTCAAAAGAGTCCAATACAATCAAAATAGGTTTTTCAATTGTAGAAAAATAAGAGTGAATTTTTTGATTGAAGTTTTCCGACTTGATTTTTGGAGAGTTGATAATTTTTTGAGTTTCTAACTTTTTAAATTCCTCAAAAAATGTTAGAAAAATATCGTCCAAAATAGTTGTTTCAAAACAGTTGTATTTCAAAACGATAGTTTCATTTGATAAAAAGTTTGTAGAGTAATTTATAAGTTGAACTTTACCTGTGCCTAAGAATCCATTAACAAACAGAATAGGACGTTCGTTTTTGTAAAATTCATATATATCTTCAAGTTGTTGTGCGTTATTTTCAATCAAAATAGGATCTATCATCTCATTGTTTTGAGTCAATAAATCTTTTTTATCTAGAAAGAAATTTAAAAACTTATATTGCATACGGATATATTAAACGATTTTAACTTTTTTTGCAAATAATAAACGAAAAAATTGCAAATTTTGCATGTTAATAATATTATATTAATAAACAAAGGGGAATAAAATGGAATTTTTTAGACGTCATCAAAAAATAATTATTGGTATAATAGCTGTTACTTTTATTGCTTGGACAGTTGGTTTGTTGATGTTACCTCTGATGTTGCACTAGTTCTAAGGTAAAATTTGTGAGAAAGATTTTAAACATAAAACATATAGTTGTGTTTCTGTTGATGATATCAACAGTTCTTTTGAACGTGCAATGCGGGTTTGCAGCTACTCAAGTTAAGACAAAAGAGCAGGCTAGACAAAAAATTAACCACTTGAAATGGTTGGAGAAAGTTGAACACAACAAATTATATAAAAACCAACAAAAGCTTGAATCTACGGCATCTAATTTAGCGAGTTCTAAACAAAAATTAGATTCTACAACATCAGAACTTGCAGGTTTGGAATCTCGTTTGCAGGTTGCCATGTCTGAGTTTTCAGCACTAGATTTTAGAATGAAAACAAGAATTAGAAAAGTTTATAAATCACAAAGAAAAGGCTTCTTTGTGTTGTTATTGTCTGCGAATGATTTTAATACCTTCTTAGATAGAATGTATTTTGAATCAAAGCTTATCAAGCAAGATTATCGCAGAATGTCTGTTGCTAAGGCAAAAGCTAAAGAAATCGCTCTTTTAAAATACAATATTGAAGAAAAGAAAAGATTGTTAGCGCACTCAATTAAAACGATTAACTATCAACAACAAACAATTCAAAAAGAAATTGCTCAAAACGAAAATATGATTCACAAACTTCGTACTGACCGTGTTGCGTACGAAAGAGCAGAAAAAGAACTTGCAAAGCAATCAGCAAGTATTGGTACAATGATTAATCGTTCAACGACAAAGGACAAAAATGATATAACTGTTGTATCAGGATTTATAAAACCAATTGCAGGTAGAATTACATCTCCATTTGGTTACAGAACGCACCCTATCTTCAATAGCCGTTCCTTCCACTCAGGTGTAGATATTGGCGGTCAGTTTAGAGGTGCCGTAAGAGCATCAAACTCTGGTAAAGTTATTTACACAGGTTGGTATGGCGGATATGGTAAGGTAGTTATCATTGACCATGGTAAAGTTAACGGTCAGCCAACTACAACGTTGTATGCCCACTTAGATTCAATATCTGCGTCTAATGGTGCGTATGTTTCAAAAGGTCAAATTATCGGTCGTGAGGGTACGACTGGTTATAGTACAGGACCTCACTGTCACTTTGAGGTTAGGGTTAATGGTAAACCTGTGAACCCACTAAATTATATATAGAGGTATTAATTTTGTTTAATATAAAAAATGTCATAGTTTTATTAATAATGTGTATGTTTGTCTTGCCTGCTTATGCGGTTCAAGATGTAGTTGAGCAAGAACGTTCAACTTCAATGACTGATTTTTCTGATTACACAGGTGAAAAATTCTTTAAATCATCAATAGAACTAGAAAAAGAACGTCAACAAGAAGAAGAAAACGCAAGAAATTTATTTAATAGACGATTTATACCAGAGGATGGAGGAACATACAATTTCCATAGTAAAAAAACTATGCCTCCTTTAAAAAGATTAAGAACAAAAATCTCTAAAGCTTACACAAATAGAGCTGAGAAAAAAGCAAATAAAAAATACGCGGATGCAAACGGACTTGTTGAAGAGGAAGAAAATAGCGTAGCTAAAGAGGAAGCCGAAGAAACTCAAGCCGTTATGAAGTGTAAAACAATGAAATACCTTCCTCAATCAAGCGAATTGGAAGCAATAGGCGGAGTTGAAATAACCTTCCCAGCAAAAAATACTGTTTTAACTTCTGACAGAATGATTTATGACCGCGCAAACAATATTATGCACATGTATGACAATGTAAAAGTTGTTAGAGGTGGCAGTGAGGTTTTAGGTGAATATTTAAAGGTAGATTTAAATGAAGAATCTGTTTTTGTTGATAAACCAACTGCGTCAGAATTTGATTTTAAAGTTCATGCCGAAAATGGCTATATGTTTGGTGATACCGTTATTTCATCAAACGGTAAAATCGTTTCAGAGGCTGATAGATTGATTTCAATGGAGTCTTCTGGCTTTGGTGAAGAATTGTCTAGAATGATTTTGCCAAGAGAAGATATGGCTTTTTTGATTAATGATATCAATCAAAGTAATTTTATTGTTAAAGTAAATGATATTAATATTAAAGCTAAAGCTGCACATGATACAATTCAATTAAGACATGCGAAAGTTTACACTAAAACAGGCAAAAAAGTTTTGTCCTTGCCAACAATGACTTTCTATACAAACAAAGAAAAAGATTACTTTGAAGGAAATTTCCCAGAAATTGGTTCTTATCCTGAATTTGGTATGTATGCTGGTCCTGGGTTTGTTTGGGAAACTCCAATCGGTTCAACTTTAAAAATTATGCCAACGGTTAACTATAAAGGACACATTGGATTTGGTGGTATCGGTAAATATAAAAGTGGTACAAACAAGACAGATTTTGGATATAATACCGCATCAAGTAATTTTATGTTAAAAGGTTATCAACGTTTAGATGATAATTTGTTAGTTCAATATGGTGCTCGTTCTTATATGGATGAATGGTTTTTAGGTTCTAGTTGGTTAGGTTATGGTGGAGAACTTCTTTATGAAAAAGGATATAAGCATAATGATTTTCTTTATCCAAAAGCTAACTTAAGATTTAGACACAGAGCTTCTGCTGGTTTCTTTAAAGAAAACAGTAAAGATAAAGACAACGATAATTTTAGTGGATATCACGATATGAGTACTGCTCGTTTTAGATATATGGCAGAATTAAGACAAACCTTGTATTCTAAATACGGAGAGTATTACTCATATGATGAAATCGATGAAGAAATAAAACGTAGTAATTTAAAAAAATTTGATTTGAATTTGATTATGCAAACTGCAAATTCTTTATACGGTACTGGTGATACTCAATTCATTGGTAGAGTTGGACCACAGTTGGTTACACAATATAAATTCTGGCGTCAAGAGTTGGGATATTACTTGTCTGCGTATAGTGACAATTCTCCGTTAAGGTCAATGGATAGATACAGATATGGACATTCAAATATTTATGCAAGAGAATATTTAAGATTGTGCAAATACTTAACTTTAGGTTTGTATGCTTCTTATAAATTGTCAGGCGATGAGGATTATGACTACCAAGCTTCTAAACAAACAAAATTAAGAGAAGCAACCTTCTATGTTGCTTTAGGACCTGATGATTTCAAAGTAAACTTAGGTTGGGACGCAATCAGAAATTCGACATATTTAGGTGTATCAATGGCGATGAATACAAAAAATGCGTCAGTTGATTACAAACACTTGGAAATCAAAAATCCTGATAATTTAGGAAAAACAAAGGATGAACCTAATGTTATAAAACGTCCAGAATTTGTATCTCCTATCAAACCTCAAAAAACAAGAGCAACAGTAGTTGATTTAGAAGATGCAACAACAGTTATGAGAGGCGAAACTTTATAATGCAAAGAAAAGAAATTGAAACTCAATTAATTGAATATGGCAAATTAATGGGTAGAAAAAATTTCACTCCTGGAACTTCAGGTAATATGTCATTTAGAGTTGACGATAACCACATGCTAATTACTGCCTCAGGTTCAGCAAATGGATATTTAGAACAAGACGAAATTGTTCTGACTGATTTTGATGGAAATCCAGTAGAAGGCGAAACAAAAAATCCTTCAAGTGAAAAATTAATGCATATTGCAATTTATAAGAAAAGACCTGATTTGAAGGCAATTTTACACGTGCATTCACCATATTTGTCGTCGTTTGCAGCAACTGGTATTGCTTTGGATAAACCAATTATGGCAGAAAATACGTTCTATTTTGGTAAAATTCCAATGGCTGATTACGCTTTGCCGTCGTCAGTGGAATTAGCAGAAAATACTGCAAAATTCTTTGATAAATACAATGCAGTGTTAATGGCAAATCACGGTTTTGTTGTTGCGTCAGATAATATTAAAGACGCATATTTAAAATTAGAATTGGCAGAATCTTATGCTCAAATTGTTTTGAACACTTACTTATTAGGTGGTGCTCAAGAATTAACAAAAGAGCAAGAAAACGCAATTTTAGCACTTAGGGGTTAATTTATTTTTTTAGTGTTTTTATTTCAGGTGAAAGGACGTACGTTTTTATAACATTCGTCCTTTCTTTTTTGACGGGTTTCTTTATTGGGGGTGTTTGATATTTATTCATACTGATATTATATATTTCAATTTTGTTAAGTTTAATAGACTGTTA
>CAVCIX010000042.1:0-13935 GCA_963602505.1 Anaerovoracaceae bacterium
ATATAATAACTTTATAGTAAAAATTTTTGATTTTGTTTCCATTTAATTTTTATAGGTTAAGTTTTACTTAACCTATTTTTTTGTGCCTATATGCCCGATTTTACAAGCTTTACAATATTTCTGAAAGGAAATAAATTAAGTATGGCAAAAATAGAAGAAACTTTAAACGAAAAAGCAAAAAAATTAACAGAAGACGACAGACAAAATATAGCAAAAAAAATAAAAAGTAATTTTGATAGTTGGAACCAAAATAGACAATCTCAATTAAACACTGCTAAAAAAATAATGCAAGAAGTTTATCTAAACCAACCTAAAGCTTATGAGGATAAAGACGATGCGTGGAAATCTGATATACATTTAGGCAAGCTTTTATGCATTAAACGTACAAAAGTTGCTAATGTATGGCGCGAAATGTGGAGCAATCCTGAACAAATGTTCAACGTAAAAGGAACAAATCAAAAAACACAAGATTTAGCAGAGCAACAAAAAGCTTCAATTGTTGATGCACTTAATAAAATGAATATCGGTAAACAATACGACAGTGCAATGTACAATTTAATTGATATTGGTGAGGCAATATTTTTTGTTGATTGGTTAGAAAAAACAAAAAAAGTAAAACGCTTTAAAGACAATAATTTTATCATTAAAGAAATATTCAGAACGTTTAACATCGAAAATGAACAAACGTTCCCATATTATCAAAATGCACGCGTTAGAAGTATTTCACCGTTTATGTTCGTGTATGATACTTCAAATTTTGAAATTGGAAACTTAGACAGTTTTGACAGTTGTCAAAAAATATGGAAACGTTTTGAAAATATTGAAAGTTTGAAATCTGATAAAAATTATAAAATTACTGAAGAAATGATTGAAGAATTAAAGCACGAAAACGATGTATCAGAAGAAAACAAGCAACTTTCAGACCTTATCGACGAAGACACTAGAGGGAATGGCTATGAAGTGCTTTTATTGCACGGTGATATTAGATACAATGGCACATTGTATAAAAACTATATTGCTGAAGTTTTAGCGGGTAAATACTTAATCAGGTTTGAAGAAAACCCTTTATATATTAATCCGTTTGTATTGTGTGCTTTAGAATTTGACCCAGTAACAAAGCGCGGAATTTCTATGTTAAAAGCACCTCTTGAATTATGCAAAGTTCAAGAAGATTTATTCAATACCTCAATTGATATGCAAAAGCTTCACGCTAACCCGCCACAATACGCAAATGAAACTTTTTTTGACCGTGATATTACGGCATTAAAATTATATCCAGGGAAAGTAATTAAAGTTAAAAATGGTTACACTGGCGGATATCCGCAAGCTTTAACCTTAGCACCAACCGCACTTGATAGCTTTGTTGTTGGCGTTGGCAATAGTATTGATAATTTATCAAGCACTAACAACAATATGAATGGTACTGTTATGAGAACAGACAGAAAAGCTACAGAGTTACAACTTGCCGACCAAGGTGCAAAAATACAAATTTCAAAAGATTTAGACACTATTAACCAAGATTTAACAGTGCCAATGATTGAGAAAGTTGCTGAAATTCTTGCAATGTTCAAAAATGGCGATGATTTTATTTTCATTAACGAAAAAGGGAAAAACAAAGAATTACGAATAACAAACGAAATCAGACAAGCACAATATAACTATACTTACGAGGATAGAAACGCTCTACTTGAACAAAAAGGCAAATTTCAGGAGTTATTCCAGTTGTTTACTCAAATTGCACAAGACCCTGAAATGCGCAAAATGTGTAATTGGCGCGAACTTATTACAACTGCGGTTGAACTTGTTGGCTTTGATAATTCAGATAAATTCTTTATGCCTGAAAGCCCATTAACTGAAGTTTATCAGGTGTTATTACAAGCACCTGAAGACATTCAACAAGCTATCGCACAACAAGGACAGGCAATTATACAACAAATGCAAATGCAACAACAGGCGCAAGCACAACAAGGGCAACTAAATGGACAATCTTTATAAACTAAACGCAGAAAAAAACGTTATCCAAAATTGGGATAAAAACGGTAATATTTATTATACAGATGAAAACGGCGAAAGAATTTCGCCGTTTAACAATGTTGACCCTTTAGAACATTTAAAAAGAAAACTACAAGCAACAAAAGACAATACCATTGCATTTCTTGAAAATGAGAACACTGAAAGCGACGACTATAAACGCAAAGTTAATGCAGTATTAGCCTTAGAAACTGCACCTATGGGTATAGGTACAAATATGACTTTATGGGGTGCTAGTAAGTTAACGCCTTTTTTGGGTAAGAAAATTGCTAAAACTACCATTGACGGTATCGGTGGCGGACTTGTAGGCGGAGCAGTTGAAGGCTTTGGCAGAGGTTTAATTGAGGGAGAAAATCCGTGGGCAAGTATGGTAAGCGACGCAACTTTAGGCGCGCTTATGGGCGGCTTTGGCGGTTTTGGCTTAGGTAAACTTTCTAAAAAATTAGACAGTTATAAAATTTTTAATAATATCCCCGAACAAGAAAAATATTTTTATAACTATGTTGACGGTTTAAATAATAATACATCAATTGAACAACAAAGTTTATTTAGTAAAGAATTAAATAATTTTAGGGGATTAAAAGAAAATATTCACAATGGAAATACAAGTAATGAATTTTCATTTACTGGTAAAAATAAAGACTTGAATTATCGTGATGAATGGGTTAGAATAGGGCATAAAGATTATCGGGTTTTAAATTTGCCTAAAAAAGATTATAGAAAAATTCTTCACGTTTTAGACACAAATTTAAAAATTGACGATAATATTGGTGATGTTTTGACTAGATATGATGATAATTATGCATATACTTTCAAAAAAATATCCCCTATGGAATATAAATTTATTAAAAGGGTCAAATTAAAATAATGGATTGGAAAAAAGAATTAAAAACTGAACAATCAAAACAAATTTTTGAAATTTTAATGGATAAAGGCGCAGACTTAGAAACCGTAATAAATATTTTAAGGTTTGCAATACCTGAAGAAAGCAAACAAGATAAATTACTAGAAATTATCAGAGAAGATGAATTAATGTCGCCTAATGAAATAATAATGCAAGCAATTGAGATTGACGAACAGGAAAACCCTGAAAAATATATGTAATTTATGGATAAAACTTAAGCACCTCAAAAGGTGCTTTTTTTAATAGAAAATATAAAAAATAAAAACAATACCACGCAAAGAATAGGACTTTCGAACAAGGGCAAAATGCTCCCCTGCAGAAAGTCCTATTACATTATAACTTATTTTTTTATTTTTTCAACCTTTTTTAATGCCCGATTTTAAAAGCTTTATTATAAAGCTATGGACGAAAGAAGACAAGAACGAATTAAATTTATCCAAATTATGTTATGCACTCCTAACGGTGAATATCTTATTCAGGAGTTAGGCGACATCATAACTGAAATCGCTGAAAGTGGTATCAATTCCGACGAATTAAAAGGAATGTGTAAACTTTTGGCGCAAGTAAAAAGATTAGCAAAATAACGAAAGGAATTAAAAAATGACTGAAGAATTCACAACCTCAACACCCGCAGAAAATGTTAGCTCAGACACTTCTGTTACAAAACCTGCAAATACAGACACTTCTATAACAGAACCTAGCGACACAAACCCTACGGCTGAGGGCGGAAACGACACAGACCAAGAAGGAAACACACAAGAGGTTTTATATGCAGGTAAGTATAAAACTGTTAACGACTTAGAAAAGGGCTATACTGAGCTCCAAAAACTAAACGGTCAAAAAAACAGTGAATACGAAACACGCATAAAAGAACTTGAGGCACAAATCCAAAAACAGGTTAACGACAAAACACAACAAAATCAAGAGCTTGCAAAGAGTAAAGGGTTTAACTCTTACGATGAATTTAATATTGACAATCAGGTCAAATTAAAGGAATTTGAATATCTTGCACATAATTTTGTTGATGCGGTTAATCCTGAATATCAGGACATAGCCAAGCAAGCCTTGCTTGCCTATTATCAAACGGCAGACGCGAGATACCTTAACGAGGCAAAAAAATATTTCAATCCTGATGTATTAGAAAAATGTTCAGTGCTTAAAAACGATTTAAAAAATCAACTTTCAAGTGAACTTCAAGCACGCAAAAAAGCTGAGTTCAACGCTAGACAAAATGAATTCATTAAATCGCTTGATAATAACGAAGTGAACAAAGAATTCTTAGCAGATTTAAACGGCGACACGGCAAAACAAGACGCGTTAAAGGTTTTCTTCTATAACGGTTTAATTCAGTCACAAGAAGACTTCAATGTTTTCAAAGAGCTTTACAAGGCAGTTGAAGAACAAGGCTATAAAAAAGGTCTTGCAAAACAACAAGCCGAGGAGGCTTTAAAAAATGAACAAACCAAAGCAAGCTTTTCAAGTGGTCAGACCGTGCCAACTTATTCAGAAGGCAAAAAACTTACTTTGGCTAACATCGAGAAGATGTCACAAAAAGAATATAACAGATATGTAGAAAAATACGGCTTAGAGGCAATCCTTCAAGCTGAATAATGAAAGGAAATTTAAACAATGGCTGACGATACATTAAATACAGGCGTTTTTAAACGTGCATTATGGGAAAAAGAACTTTTAAGAAATTTAGACAAATCAGGGGTTATGCTAGACTGCATTAACACTGATTATGAAGACGAGTTAAAAGACGGCGCTGAAAGTACACACATTTTCACTTCGGGCGATATTCCAGTGAAAGACCGTGATACATCGATTCCAATGTCATACTCAGACCCTAAAGGCGATAAATTGACTTTAGTTATCGACCAAGAAAAGCAATTCGGCTTTAAAGTTGAAGATATCGCAAAGGTTCAAACTAACGTTCAATTTATGAACAGATACATACAAAAAGCTAAAAAGAACATCATTATCACACAAGATACGTTTTTAATGGGTAAATACGTTGATACTGCAACTAAAAACCAAGTAGGCGACTTAACAGTAACTAAATCAAATATTTACGATACTTTCGTAGATATGAACCAAGTTTTAGTTGATGCTTGCGCAATCGACACAGACGGCAAAGGCGAAGACGGAAAACTTCCTTGGGCAGTTGTTGACAGTAAAACGTTAAGCATTATCAAAAAATGCGATGAATTCACACACGCAACTAAAATCGGTGATGAAAACATCAGACGCGGTGCAGTTGGTGAGTTCGGCGGTTTCTTGATTAAATGCACAACAAACCCAGTAACATTGACAGGTAAACACTTGTTATTTGTGGGTACAACTGAGGCAATCACTTTTGCAAGACAAATTGCAAAAATGACTGATTTAAAAGATAAGGACGACCCATTTGCAACTTACATCGCAGGGTTGTACACATACGGCGCTAAGGTTGTTCAACCTGACGCACTGGCAACTGCAACATTAACTATTTCTTAGTTGTTTTTGCTAATACTAAGGGCGGGCTTGCCACTTGTCGGCAAGTCCGTTTTGTATAATTTAAGTATGGATAAAGAAAATACAATCGTAATTTTTGGGCGAAGTTTATTTATTAATGAAATAAAAGAGTTTATTCCTGAACTGATAAAAAATTATCATACAATAGGTATAAACTCTTTTTATCGTTCTTTTCCTGATGTTGAATATACTTGCTTTGCAGACCTTCATTTACCTAGTTATTTACCTTCAATAACCAGTAAATTAATCATGAGTAATATGTCAGGTGATTATTGGAAACACTACAAAAACAAAGAAGTTTTTTGTATCGAACACAATAGCAAGGATTTTTCACAGGAAGAACATATTTTAAATTATTGTTTTCATACCCCTTCAATAGCTTTAAACTGGGCATATTTAAAAGGATTTAAAAACGTTGTGTTAGCGGGAATAGATTTAATTAATCATACAGGGCATTTTGACGCGCCTGATATTGTGCCCAATTGGTCAGATGATAATATAAAAGAGGCAATAAACCACATTGAAAAAATAGCAACGCAGTATTTAAACGTTTATACTGTTAACCCTAACAGTATAATAAATATACCGTTTATCAGTGTGGAAGACTTACTAAGGAAGGATTAAATAATGGCAAGAACAACAACAAAAAGAAAAACGACAAGAAAAAAACCAGTAGCAAAAAAAGCTACTGCACAAAAAACACAAGTAAACACAATTACAATAACTACACAACCTACTGATGATGATTTAATTCTAGGCGCAAAACCTGAAACTAAAACCGTAGAGCTTTACGACGTTTTTAACCGTAAATGTATGTTTGAAGTTGAAAACGCAAACGGCGATAAAACAATTACTAACGGCAAAGTAGTTGAAACTTTATTTCATAAGTATGCAACAGAAGAAAAACTTCAACTGCAAAAAGGCGCTAAAGAAGTTGTAATCAAAGATAAATATAAACGTGAATTAATGTATATTATAAGGACAATACAATAATGATAACAGTACAAAGACTTCTTGAAGAATTAGGGAATAAAGCTTGGAGCGGATTTAATAAAGACGATATGATTTATTCTAACGAGGACGCAAAAACTGCTATTACAGAATTAAACTGCGCACACAGATACTTGTTAGGGCTTGAAGAATTTCCGTTCAAAGCAAACACTAAAACTATTACGACAGTTGCAAAGCAAGCTGATTATGATGCGCCTGACGGTCAAATTAGGTTTATTAAACGTCAAAAAGATAATGTTTTTTTATCTCTTTGTGAAAAACCTGAAGAATTAACAGAGCAAAGCGGAACACCTAACAAGTTCTATTTTAAATATGAAAACCCATATACACCTAAAATAGTTTTACACCCTACACCAACTACAGACGGTGATAAATACGACGTAAACTATAACACATATAAATTTATTCTTGATAAGAACGGCAAAGAATTAAACGAGTTCAACTCAGCTGATAACTTGTTAAATATGCCACAACACGTAGAATATTTGTATATGGACGCACTTATTTTACGCACAATTGCACAAGGCAATAAAGACCAAACAGACGAAAATTATCAGCCAACTTTAAATGAATTCAACGAAGTATGGCAAAACTTTTTAAGAAATGCTCAACCAGTAAGAAAAGACACTTATATTCTTATATAAATACACACATCGAAAAACATTCGGCATTTTTATATTGAGGGGGTTATTTACTCCCTTTTTCTTTTTCAATAGCAGTATTTTGAATAGGTGAATTATTTGTATTTGTTGAATTTGCAACTAAAACAGATGTTACAGTTATAAGCATTATAAACAAGATTACAATAACTGATAATAACCCATATAATAACCTTTTTTTACTTGCTTTAATATCTTTAATCTCTTGTAAATACAAGCCTTCACGGCTTGCTTTATCTTCAAGTAGTAATTGTTTGCTTTTGTAGGTTATTAACTCATTATTAACCTTTTCTAACCGTTCATTATACTGGTTGTTTACTTCCATTATTTTTTCAAAAACATTATTTATTAAATCAGTATTTGCAGTATTTTGAATTTCATTAACTGGTTTTTGAACTTCATTAACGGTTAAAATATCTTCATAATTACCGTTATTTACTGGTAATTTACCATAGATTTTTTGAAATTCGCTAATTTCCGCATTATTCGTAACTATTAGAGTAATTGAACGACCGTTTTGAATTTCATTTTCAGTTTTTAACTGGTTATTTTCCACCATTTTATAAACTGTTTTAGATGAACACCCTACAAGTTGCGCAAATTCTGACACTTTAAGTTTTAATTCTTCCATTTTTTCAACCCTTTTCATATTAATTTACCAGTAATTAACCGTAAAAATAGTTAATTATAACGGTTAATAACCGCTTGACATGACTTTAACGCAGTTGTTATCATGTGTCAAGTCAAGGCATGAAGTAATGCCTTAGGGATAGTTACAATTTAATAAGTACAAAAAATATCAGCCGTAGTAGTTACGACTGATACACTCAAAAAAAGTCAAAAAGTTATGTTATAGAGTAAGTGTATCAGAAATAACCCACTATTGCAACATTTTGATGTGCTTAAAATTTTTATGGGGGAAAAATGAACAACACAAAACCGACGCAAAGCCATGTGCTACATGGTTTTAACCAGTTTGAACTGACTAAAAATTTAGTTAACAATCTTTCACAATTTAAGCTAACACCAAGCGCAAAACTTGTTATGCTTTATTTAAGTACTTGCTATAATCCAAACAAAGTGGATATTTACCCAAAGCAAAAAACAATTGCTAGTAAAATAGGTATTTCAGAGCGTTCAACAGTCAGAGCGATTGACGAGCTCGTTAAGGCGGGTTTAATATTAAAGGTATGCAATTACACTAATCGATATAAAATAACGTCTAAAATCGCTCAGAAATCGCCTGAGATTGAAAAAATTTTTAATGCTGACAACTTGGCAGATACAAAATGCAAAAATGACACTAAACAAGATGACAATTTGACACATCATGAACAAATAAAGGAAACAAAAAAAGAACAAGACAGAAAATACATTGTAAAATATGCAATGGAAAGAGGCGTTACAAACATTATTCCATACGTTAATGCAATCCTAAAAGCGGGCAATTATGCAGGAATAATCAAAAAATACAAAGACATTGAAAAGGCACAAGAACAAGCAGAAATCCGCAGACAACTAACTGAAAGACAGGTTAAACAAAACAAAGAGGACGCAAAAACTGCAACATCACCACTTGAATTTTCAAAAGATAAGGCAATAGAATTTGTTAATAAAATGCCGTCATATCTTCGTAAATCTTCTATTTTTGCACAAGAAATAATCAAAAAGTACAACATAAAAGTCTGATGTAATAAAAGCTATAATTGACTAAAAAGGGGAAATTATGGCAACTTATGGAATAGAGCAACAAGTATATCAGAGATTTTTAGGTATAAGAGAAGTTAACGGTATTAACTCTCAGGGTATGTTATCAGCCAGTAAAGCGGATAACGTGGAATTCTATCAAGCTGAATTAACAAATTGTGTAGGTATTAAAACACAAAAGGGCAGGCAGTCAATCTATGAATTTCCTGAAGGTTACACAGTTCTTAAATGTTGGAAATCTGAACAAAGAGTAAATGAAGATGATACAGACGCAACAACGTTCATTTTTGCTTATGCAGAAAATGGCGAAAATGGTGCAGTCTTTGTTATTAAACCTGATATTATTAAACCTTTGTTATTGATTAAAGATTTAGCAAAAACAGGAGTTTGCAACGGTTTAACAATGTCTTCAACTGCTTACGATATTTTTGTTTTCACTAACAGAGAAAAACAATACGCAATTTCTTATGCTCGTGAGGCTGAAGGATTTTTACTATGTGAACCAATTAATGCAATTGACTATAAAGGACGTGCCATTAAATGGGTATCTATGACAGAGTGGAACGGCTTTTTGGTTGTTGCAAGTCAATACGGCGTGCACGCAAGCCACCAAAATGAAATTTTTGTATGGAATGATAACCCGCAGACACCCGCTGATAGTTGGTATATTGATTATTCGAGAAAAGTAACGTGTGTTGCTGCATCGCAAAGCGGTTGTTTTATTTTCACCGAGAAAAATGTTGATTATTTAAACACTACACCAAATGACACATCAAGCGCATATAAGGTTAATGCGTCGTTAAATGGTACGTTATCACATCAAAGTTATTGTGTTCACGATAAATATTTATTTTTCTATGACCCAATACAAAAAAATATTTATTACTTCTTTATCAACGATACAAACCAAATTCAGATTGCTGACGCTATGGCAACAGAAGTACAAAGTTATTTCGAGAATGTTAAAACACTTGAAATGACAAGTTGTATTTATGGCGGATTTAATCAAATATGGGTTTTAATTAATAATTCAAAGCTTTTGATTTTTGATTATCTTACAAAAGAATGGATAACAAGAACAGGGCAAAAAACTAATGGTATTACGTATTTAGACAATAAAGTTATTTGCGCGGTTAACAATCATCTAATGCAGGAAAATATTAACTATGACTTTAACGGTGAATTTTATCCGTCAGAATATAAAACGGCATTTATTAACTGCGGTTCTAATACCAATATGAAGAAAGAAAAAACACCGATTTTATTAATTTTAAACGATAAAGCCGTTAATAATTTTTACGTGCAATTAACAGTTAACGGTAAATTAAAAGCGCCTAAGCTTGTACAGTTAATTCCTAAAGGGCAAGGAAGTTACGCGGGTGAAGATGAGCCAATTATCACCCCTGAAGAACAAGTTTTTGATAGTGCTGATTATGCAGACGATGAAAGCTTTAACAAAAAAGTTGCGATAATTTCAACTCCGCAAACTTGGTATAACTTAGGTTTAAGGATATTTACGCAATACGAGGGGCAAGCTTTTTGCATTGACAGTATCGAAATTAAGAATATTAAAGCTAAAACTAAAACGACAGGCAGATAAATGATTATAGACCACCCAAGAGATATCCAAGAAATAAAAAAACTGTTTGACGAAAGACCGATGCAAACAGATGTTTACGATTTTAATTTTATAATCAACAATCCACATTTATATTGCTTTTATGATGAAAACACAGACGAACTATTAGGATTTATTTTTATAACTGAAAAGAACAAAAAACTATTTCTTTCAGGAGTGTCTAAACCTCATATTATGCCTAATATAAACACGGCTATAATAACAATATGTAATGCATACGACAAACCGATGTATAGCGATACAGATTTAAAGCACGCAGTATTAGTTTTAAGACGAGCAGGCTTTAAACAGTTAAGACATACAAATATCTATAAAAGGAGCATATAATTATGGGCAAAAGTGGAGGCGCGGGCGAATACCCGACTACGACAAGTAATAGCGGTTTATGGGGTTCAAGCACTACGAACAGTCACGGCACAACATTTAAACCTACAGAGTGGCAAAAATCAGCAATGGCGACAGTGTCAGACCAGTTGACACCTACTATTAATGAATACTTAAACCCTAGTTATAGCAGTGAAGATTTTCTGAAAACAAAAGAACAGTTTAATAAAACTGCTCAACAAAGCTACGACAACAATGTTTTAAGTCAATTGGCTAACAGGGGTTTAATGCGTTCAAGTGGCTTACAAGCAAGTACAAACGCTTTTAATGAAACTTTAGCAGACCAAGAGGCTGATTTAATGAACCAATACAAGCAAAGTAAGTTAACAGATTTATCTACTTTGCTAGGTTTATCAACAGACTTATACAACTATTCACAAGGTGAAAATAAATTGAGTTCAACGCTTGCGAACTCAGTTGCTAATTATAATTTACAAAACCAAGCTTTGCAAGGTAATTCTAGCGGAGGCGGTTTAAAAGGCGCAATGAGCGGTGCTATGAACGGCGCGGCTATGGGTAGCGCCGCAGGCGGTTGGGGTGCTTTGGCTGGTGGTATCGCAGGCGGTGCAATGGGATTTTTCAATAAATAGGAGTAATAAATTATGAATTTATCAGGTATTTTTAGTAATATGGGTAACGCTTTGGGTAAAGCGGGTTCAGCTTTGGGCAATGCAGGAAACAAACTATCAAACGGCATTAATAGCTTACAAGACTTACTAGCAAGTCAACAAGGGCAAGAGCAAGGACAAATGACTGATTGTTGGGGCAGTGTTGGTTCAGATAATGGAGGTATTTTATCAACTACTATCGACAACACTGTTAAAAACGTGCCTCAGTATGAAAACGTTTTAACTGGCGCTATTAACAAAGAGGTTAACACACCACAACCTCAAAAAGCTGATTGGAAAACTCAATTACAACAAGCTAGTAAAACCTTTGCAGAAAATGCATACGCAAACTCAAATTATAATCAACCACAACAACCACAATACAAAATAAGTGGTTTACAACAATTGCAGTATGCACCTAATAAGCAATATTTAGGATTATCAAATCTATTAAAACAAGTGAAAGGTTACTAAAATGAATTTACAAGAACTTTTAAAAAATATCTACAATAATAACCAGTCAGTGGAGTTTGCACCGTTAGAACCTAACCCAAATTTAGACAGTGCGGGCAATCGTATTGTGAAAGACCCTTCAACGGTTAAAATTAAAGATTTCAGAGTTGATGAAAATAACAATGTTATCACCCCTGAAGAACAACAGAAACAGACTGCGAACTATTTAGCGCAACAACAAAATGCAGAGCAACAACAAAATAAAACTTTGTTTGATGTCTTAAAAGGTCGTCTTGACGGCGGGTTATGGGGTAGGACCGCAGATATGAACAACCCTGAATTAACAAAAAACGAAGACGGCGCTTTAGTGTCAGGTTTAGGCACAGAAAAGGTTAAAAACGGTTTTTTTGATGATTTAAACGCAGGAATGCAAGAAAATTATACTAATAACTTTGACCCAAGCAATTGGCAACCACAAAAGAAAAACTTTGCTAATCGTTTAGGTGAAGTTTTAGGCACAAGTGCTAAAATAATGAGTGGTCCTATAGGTGAGGCTATTTTATACCCAGTTAATAATCAATTGGCATATAGATTAAATCAAAGTAGAATTGCAGACCAAGCATATAGACAATTGCTTAATAGTAGTGGTATCAATACAAAGGCAGTTAATGGACGTATTGACGCTAATATTGCAAGTAATTTACTGCTAAATAATTACAGAATGAACAATTTACAAGTGCGTAGAGATATTGCAGGAATGTCAAGCAATACGCAAAGAGCTAAAATGATTGCAGGAATGTTAAATCAAGGTACAATGTCGCCTGATGAAGCTATGCGATTAATGAATGATTATGGAATAACCGCAGAAGATTTAAGAACATCTAATGCAACACGTAACACAGAAATCAACGAATATTTAGCACCTCATAAAGCCAATGCTTATGACACTGGCGCTATGGTTGGATTAGGCAATTTAGGAATTAAACAAGAATTATTACCTTTGCAACTTGAAGAAATGCAAGCAAGCGCGATGCAAAAAAGAAATGGTGCAGTTGGAAATATGGCAAGTATTCAAGCCGTTAATGGACAATTAGACAGATTTGTTAATATGTTTAATTCTGTTCCTAAAGATAAAGCAAGTGCTTTAGCAAGTTATGCTAAAACAAATTCAGGTTTTGGCGGACAAGACGAAGTAAATTTCAACGCTCAAAGAACATTGTTATTTAACAAAATTGCACGTGATTTAGGCGGGGAAAAAGGCGTTTTATCCGACCAAGATATGAAACGTATTGAATTAGCTTTGCCAACACTAGGCGATAGTTACGAGCAAAAACAAGCAAAAATAAAAGCAGTTTACAGCTTAATTGATGATAGAATTAAACAATTTAATGCGTTAAATAGTGGTTATGTCCAACCACAAGCGCCAAGAAGTGGCACGACAAAAAGCGGTATAAAATATCAAGTATTTAATTAATCTTTCAAGTGTATAAATAGAAAGAATTAATTGTTAAAGCACCTTTTTAAGGTGCTTTTTCTATTTTAAACTCTTTAAAACTTCTTTTTCTAACCTTTCATAAGTTGTTTTTTGTCCTTGCCACCATTGAATAGCGGTATTATCAATATTATTTTTAATTATTTCTATTTTTTCAAAGTTGTTTTTAAAAGCTAAAGTATTTATACGTTTAAAATATCCATTGAAAGTATTGTAATTATCAGCATAGTATGTTTTATCATAATTAACATAATTAAAACCAAAACAAATATTATCTTTTGAATTATCAAAAAGAATTGATGAATATCCTTTATTTAAGTTAATAACATATAAATTGCACATAATTTTTTTATTTGCATTATACCCAAACACTTCAAAAGCGTGCCCTTTGTCATTTTTAGGACTTTTTAAAAACTCCTCGTAAATAAAAAAGTGCGTAAATTCACTGCTATTTTTTTCGATACCTGCTTTTAAGGTCTTTGTTATGTCATTGTTTGCTGATGTAGATAATGAGAATGTACAAAACAATAATG
>CAVCIX010000043.1:0-10778 GCA_963602505.1 Anaerovoracaceae bacterium
ATCTATAGCTTAGAGAAGGTCTTTCAAACTTGTAATTGTATGATTTTACGTAAGTTTTTAAGTCTGGTATAAATCTGCAAGGATAGCCCAAACTTGTGATTAATAAGCTATATTTAAGCTCTGTATTTATATCTTTTAAATCAAGAGCATCAATTCTTTCAACAAACTCCTTTTTTATCGCCATAAATGAGCCGTCAATTTTATCAGCCAAACCCATTAAAGAACGCGCAGTGCGAAGGAAATTGTTTGAATATTTAACATAGCAATTTTTGATTTTTTCAGAAAGAGTAAAGTTATCATTTTCGATAATAATTGTTTGACCTGTAACGGCAGGAGCCATTGTTAACGCTTTATTTACGTTATGTAAAAAGTCAGGTTCTATAAATCTATCAACATCTAAAAATACGTAAGAATCAACAACTGTATTTTCTCTCATACCCTCGATAAATATTGATATAGCTTGGTCTTTACCAACAGTTACTCCGTCATTAAGATTTAAAACCTTGATATTGTCAAAGTTTTCCACAAATAATTCTTCTGAGTGATCACTGCAATTATCAAGAATAACTTGGATAATAAAACTTTGTATAGGGTAAGTTTGTTGTTTTAGTTGGTTAAGCATGCTCTTTAAGGCTTCATAATTATTGTGCGCATACACAACAACTGAAAGCAATGCAGGCTCAACATTATTAGAGTATTTTCTAAAAAGCACAAATGGCTTTTCATTCAAACTTCTGATAGCAAGAATGAAATAATATACTGAAAATACTGCGATATATATATATATTATGTTTAATATTAGTTCCATACCCACGCCTAATAAAAACATGATAATAAAAACATGCTAAAAAATCCATAAAATAACTAAAAATGTAATATTAGTATATATTTTATTTAAAAAAATAATATTTTATGCCAAGATATAATAAAAATTTAAGGAGGCAATATGTCAGAATATGTTTTTCTTGATGGAGAATTTGTAGAAAAGAGTAAGGCTTCTATTCCAGTAATGACGCACGCTTTTTTGTATGGCACTGCAGTTTTTGAAGGACTTAGAGCGTATTATAATAAGGAAGAAGACAGAATGTATATCTTCCGTCCTGTTGAGCACTTTGAACGTTTAATAAACAGTGCAAAAATTTTGTTTATTGATAAAATTTACACTCCGGATGAGCATGTTGAAGTTTTAAGAAAGTTATTGCAAAAGAATAATTACAAAACTGATGCTTATATAAGACCAATCATTTATAAATCAGCTGATAGAATTGGACCTCATTTGATTGATAATCCTGATAAATACTTGATTATAACCTTCCCTATGGACGATTATTTTGAAAGTAAAGGATTGAACGTTTGTGTATCAAGCTGGAGAAGAAATTCTGACAATTCAATTCCTCCAAGAGCAAAGATTAATGGGGCTTACGCTAACGCTTCAATCATCTCAACTGAGGCTCGTTTGAACGGTTTTGATGAAGCTATTGTACTTTCTCAATCAGGAAAAGTTGCTGAAGGCGCAGCAATGAATTTATTCTTGGTAATTAATGGCAAATTGGTTACAACAACTACAACTTCGGACATTTTGACTGGTGTTACTAGAAACACAATCGTTCAATTAGCAAAAGAAGTTTTAGGTTTACAGGTTGAAGAACGTATTATTGACAGAAGTGAGTTATATTCAGCAGAAGAAGCCTTCTTCTCAGGTACTGGTGCACAAGTTGTACCGATTGTTTCTATTGATAAACGTCCAGTAGGCGACGGTAAAGTCGGAAAAATTGTTACTGATATTCAAAACTTATATAATGATGTTGTTAGAGGAAAAGTTCCAAAATACAAAGATTGGTGTGTAGCGGTTAATGATTAGTTTTTTAGGCTTATGCGTTAAAAATTTAATAGATAGCATTAAATATACTTTGTCTGGAAACGTAAGATTTAAAAGTATTTTGTCGCAGTCTGCGGCTATAAGCTATGATTCGCTACCAATTTCTATGGTAATTTCTTTTATTGCAGCTGCGGTTATTGCAATTCAAGTTGCAAAACAATTTTTAATGTCAGGTGCTGATACGTACATTGGCGGTACAATTGCAGTTGTAATTATAAGAGAGATAGCTCCTGGGTTCGCAGCGTTAGCAATTGGAGCAAGAGCAGGTACTTCAATTTCAGCAGAAATCGCCAACATGCAGGTTACATCACAAGTTGATGCAATAAAAACATTAAAAGTTGACCCTGTTGGATACTATTTTGCACCAAGAATTTTGGCAGGTGTTATAACGGTTCCTATGGTAGTTATAATTGCTGAATTAATCGGTATTTTAGGTGGTTTGCTTGTATCAAACCTAACTATTGGCTTGCACCCTAATAGATATATGAACTCAGTTTGGCTATGGCTAAACACAAGAGATATTTATATAAGCTTGTTTAAAGCCTCAATTTTTGGAGGCTTGGTAGCTCTAGTTTGTGCAACTCAAGGTTATTTGACAAAAGGTGGCGCAAAAGATGTCGGAATTTCGACAACGCAAGCTGCGATTAAATCAACAGTTTATTTATTAATAGCGGATTTATTGATTAATTTAGTATTTTATGTAAATTAAAAAAAGCCCCTGATTGGGGCTTTTTTATTGGATTATTCGTCATCATCAGAAGAACTATCTGATAAGTACCTGTAATCAAGCAAACTAGAATCCGAAGTAGTAGAAGTTTCGTAGTAAGTTGACATTTGTTTTAACATGTTTGTTCTATCAGCTTTTCTTTGTTTTTCTACCGATGATTCAACACCGTACGCTTGAATTTCAGCGTTTGTAACCTTGCCGTCTTTGTTTTTGTCAATTTCGTTGAAATGAGAAACAACTGTTTCTAACAAAGAAGATGACATACCAGTGCTAGTTCCTAGTTGATAAATTTGTTCAAGAGTCATGCCTTGACGTGTTAAATTAGAAGTGTATTCGCTGATTTCTTCTGCAGTTAATTTGCCGTCATTATTTTTATCAACACTTGAAAAATTTGTTTGTAGATATGATTTAAAGTTTTGGTTTAAGCCATTACTAGAAAGCGCTGAGTTTGCGTCTTTGCTAGCTAAGTTCGCAAGTGTTACATCACCATTAAACGCATTTGCTAAAATGCCGAAGGTATTTGTTAATCCTGTGTTCATTGAGGTAAACAATGAAGAACCGTCTAAATATTTTGACATAGTGCCTCCAATCTTTTATTTGTATTTTAATGAATTTTATTCAAAAATCAACCATACAAAAAGATTATTTTTATAAAAAAACTTCCAAGTTTTTGGCTTGGAAGTTTTTGTTATGAAAGGAGAGTCAATTTCTTATTAAGCTAAACCGAATTTAGGAGTTGCGGCATCGATTGAGCTTGATTCAGCGCTTTCAACTCTTTCTAATTGTTTTGTGATGTAAGAAACTTGAGTATCTAAAGCTTTTAATTTAGTTTCTAAAGTTTGAGATTGAGCTTGTAACATTGCTAATTGAGTTTTGTTAGCTGAGTTGAAGATGCTTTCTGTTACTGATGAAATAGCTTGAGCGTATTGAGTACCAGCTTGAGCACCAACCATAGAAGCTTGTTGAGCACCGCTTACTTTTGTTTGTTCTTCTTCAGTTAATGTAGCACCTGATTGTAATTTTTTGTATAAATCAGTTCCTAAGTAAGTCATAACTGCTTGTGATTGAGCTGCGTTAGCGATACCGTTTGTGAATACGCTAGTCATATTTTTCATATCAGTCATTGCTTGTTGGAAGTCAGCAACTTTTTTAACTGCTTGTTCGTGTTTTTGAGTGATAAGCATTTGTTCATATTGTTTTTCGTTCAATTGTCTTGTTAATTGAAGTTTTCTTGCTGAAAATAATAAGAATGCCATTTTTTAATCCTCTTAATCTCTCGTACTTATATAAAGTATTTCTTTCTTAAAAAATTGCCTTTTTTGCTCTATCTATCTTTACATTTCTTAACAATAAGACATTCCTCTGTTAAAAGGAATGTCTTAAATTATTGTTGTTATTGATTTTTAACTATTTATTAAGCTAAACCAAATTTAGGAATTGCTGCATCGATTGAGCTTGATTCAGCGCTTTCAACTCTTTCTAATTGTTTTGTGATGTAAGAAACTTGAGTATCTAAAGCTTTTAATTTAGTTTCTAAAGTTTGAGATTGAGCTTGTAACATTGCTAATTGAGTTTTGTTAGCTGAGTTGAAGATGCTTTCTGTTACTGATGAAATAGCTTGAGCGTATTGAGTACCAGCTTGAGCACCAACCATAGAAGCTTGTTGAGCACCGCTTACTTTTGTTTGTTCTTCTTCAGTTAATGTAGCACCTGATTGTAATTTTTTGTATAAATCAGTTCCTAAGTAAGTCATAACTGCTTGTGATTGAGCTGCGTTAGCGATACCGTTTGTGAATACGCTAGTCATATTTTTCATATCAGTCATTGCTTGTTGGAAGTCAGCAACTTTTTTAACTGCTTGTTCGTGTTTTTGAGTGATAAGCATTTGTTCATATTGTTTTTCGTTCAATTGTCTTGTTAATTGAAGTTTTCTTGCTGAAAATAATAAGAATGCCATTTTTTAATCCTCTTAATCTCTCGTACTTATATAAAGTATTTCTTTCTCAAAAAATTGCTTTTTTGGCTCTTTTTATCTTTACATTTCTTAACAATAGATATAATTAAAAACAAAAAAGTCCGTCAATACTAATTGACGGACTTTCTATGTATATAGTAAATATTATAATAAACGTTTTAAATCGTCTGGTCTTGATGAACGAGAAAGGGCATCTTCTAATGTAATTTGACGGCTTACATATAAAGATTTTAGCGCCATTTCAAGTGTTTGCATACCTAAACCTGAGTTAGTTTGTAAAGCTGAATAAATTTGAGCAGCTTTTGATTCACGGATTAGGTTGGCAATCGCAGGTGTTACAAGCATAATTTCTTGTGCCATTACACGACCTTTTTTAGAACCGTCTGCTTGCAAACGTGGAATCAAGGTTTGAGCAAATACCGCTGCAAGAGAAGATGACAATTGAACACGAATTTGTTGTTGTTGACCTTCTGGGAATACGTCAATAATACGGTCAATTGTTTGTGAAGCTGATGAGGTGTGAAGTGTACCAAACACTAAGTGACCTGTTTCAGCCGCAGTCAACGCTAGCGAAATAGTTTCTTGGTCACGCATCTCACCTACTAGAATAATATCAGGGTCTTCACGAAGTGCTGAACGCAACGCATTTGCGAAGGATCTAGTATCTTGTCCTAATTCACGTTGGTGAACAACTGATTTTTTAGATTGGTGCACAAATTCTATCGGGTCCTCAATTGTAAGGATGTGTTCACTTCTTGTAGAATTAATGTGGTCAATCATAGATGCCAAAGTTGTTGATTTACCTGAACCAGTCGGACCTGTTACAAGAATCAATCCTCTTGGTTTTTCAGCAGTTTTTCTAACAATATCTGGCAAACCTAATGTATCAAAAGCAGGTACAACAGAAGAAATTGTTCTGAATGCAGCTGCAAAGTTGCCTTTATCTTTATAAATATTAACCCTGAAACGGCTTAAGCCTTGAACACCATAAGAGAAGTCTAGCTCCCAATCTTGTTCAAGTTTACGTCTTTGTTCGTTTGATAACATTGGAAACAAAAGAGTTTCAACGTCATCAGCTGATAGAGGAGGTCTATCAGTTCTTAATAATTTACCGTCAACCCTTATAACAGGAGGCAAACCTGCTGAAATATGCAAGTCACTTGCTCTGCTTTGTACGGTTAATTCTAAAAGTTCTTCTATTAACATTAATGTTTCCCTCAAGTATTATACTTAAATCTTACAATAAAAACTCAGAATGTAAATAGTTTTACAGTGAAAAATTTTAATATATAATAATATTATGAAATATAGAGATAATGTTAGAAATTTTTGTATAATCGCACACATAGACCACGGTAAATCAACACTTGCAGACAGATTGCTAGAAGCGACAGAAACAATTAGCAAACGTGACATGCAAGAACAGTTGCTTGACTCTATGGATATTGAGCGTGAACGTGGTATTACTATCAAATTAAATACTGCAAGAATGAAATATACTGCCAAAGATGGCAAAAATTATGAGTTAAATCTTATTGACACCCCAGGGCACGTAGATTTTACTTATGAAGTTTCTCGTTCTTTAGCTGCTTGTGAAGGCGCCTTGCTTATTGTTGACGCTACACAAGGTGTTGAGGCTCAAACATTGGCAAACGTTTATCTTGCAATTGAACAAAATTTGGAAATTATTCCAGTAATCAACAAAATTGACTTGCCTTCAGCTGATGTTGAAAGAGTTAAGCAAGAAATAGAAGAAGTTTTAGGAATTGACGCATCGTTAGCAATTCCAGTAAGTGCGAAAACAGGCGAAGGCATTGATAAGGTTCTTGAAGCTGTTGTTGAACTTGTTCCACCTCCAGCAGATACAAGTGACAAACCTTTAAGAGCGCTTGTTTTTGATAGTGCTTACGACCCATATTTAGGCACAGTTTGTCTATTCAAAATTATGGACGGCAAAATTTCCAACAACGATAAAATTAGATTTATGGCATCAGGCAAGGAGTATGACGTAGTCGAGCTTGGGTATTTAACTCCAACTCGTGTTCCTTGTGATAACTTAACATGCGGAGATGTAGGTTATTTTGCTGGTTCTATTAAGGAAATTACGCGTTTTGTAGGTGATACTATTACAACGGTTGACAATCCTGCAACAGAACCACTTCCAGGGTATCAAGAAGCTTTGCCAATGGTATTTTCTGGTATGTACCCAGTTGATAATGAGGATTATCACGATTTAAAAGAAGCTTTGGAAAAATTAAAGCTTTCTGATAGTAGTATTACTTTTGAACCTGAAACCTCTAGCGCACTTGGCTTTGGCTTTAGATGCGGTTTTTTGGGAATGTTGCACATGGAAATTGCGCAAGAACGTCTTGAACGTGAATACAACCTTTCGCTTGTAACGACTGCACCTTCAGTAGTTTACCATGTTCATACGACAACTGGAGAGGTTTTATCAATTGATAACCCTGCAAATTTACCACCAGCAGCGCAAAGAGATTTTATTGAAGAACCTTATGTAAAAGTTGATATTATCGCACCAAACGAATATGTTGGTACGCTAATGGACTTAACTCAATCTAAACGTGGTATTTTTATAAATATGACTTATATTGATAAAGTCAGAGTTAATTTAGAATATCATATTCCATTAAGCGAGGTTATTACTGATTTTTACGACCAATTAAAATCAAGAACTAAAGGTTATGCAAGCATGGATTACGAATTCCACGATTACAAACGCTCTGAGCTTGTTAAATTAGACGTTATGCTTGCAGGTGAAGTTGTTGACGCCTTGTCTGTAATTTGCCACAAGGATAGCGCGTTTTACATTGGTCAAAAATTAACAGAAAAATTAAAAACTATAATTCCGCGTCAACTGTTTGAAGTTCCTATTCAAGCAGCAATCGGCGGTAGAGTAATCGCACGTACAAATATCAAAGCACTTAGAAAGAGCGTGTTGGATAAATGTTACGGCGGTGACATTACTCGTAAACGTAAATTATTAGAAAAACAAAAACGCGGTAAAAAACGTATGAAAGCCGTAGGTAAAGTAGAAGTTCCACAAGAAGCATTTATGGCAGTATTGAGCCTTAACGACGAGGACTAACTAAACAGTTAGTTTATATCCGCCACCATAAATTGTTTCAATATACTTTTTACCGTCAGCAATCTTGTCGATTTTTGCTCTCAAATGTCTGATGTGAACTCTTATTGTTTCAACATCGTCATCTGGGGCGTATCCCCAAACGTCTTTTAGCAATTTTGCTGAAGATACCATATTTCCGTGATTTTGGAAAAGAATATTAAATATATCAAATTCTATTGGTGTAAGTTTTGCAGTTTTTTCGCCAATTTTTACTGAATAAGATTCGGGCAAAAGCGTAATTTCACCCAAAACCAACAATTCTTTTGTCGCCATTGATTCAGGTAGCTGATTAGAGCGTTTCAAAACGGCTCTAACGCGCATTTTTAGCTCTTCAATATCAAATGGCTTAACTAAATAATCATCGACGCCAATATCAAATCCTTTGCCTTTATCTTGAATTTCTGATAAAGCAGTTAGCATGATTATTGGAATATCTTTGGTTTGCTCGCATTGTCTAATCCTTTGCGCAACCGTGTAACCGTCAACATTTGGCATCATAACATCAAGCAAAACTAAATTTGGAAGTTCCTGCTTTGCCAAAGCAAAGCCTTCAATTCCGTCGTAAGCTTGAATAATATTGTAGCCATTAAGTTTAAGATTAACCTTAATTAACTCATTTATGGCCTTATCGTCATCAACAATTAAAATCGTACTCATATAATTAATATACAATAAAATTTTTAAAAATTTCATAAAAAAATGTAAAAAAATTGTATTTGTTGTAAGATTTAATTTGTAATTACTTGTTATTAATAAAAAGGCGCTAAAATTGGCTAGAACTTCACGGTTTTTAATTACAAATACAAATGGCGAGAAAAAAATCTATTTAGGCAGACATGTTTTAGCCGAATTTTTTGAATGTGATTCAAATATTTTAAATAGCCTAGAACAAATTGAAAAATTAATGATAGAATCTGCGCTTGAATGTGGCGCAACTGTTGTTCAAAAATGTTTTCACGAGTTTAACCCTTATGGCGTTAGTGGTGTAGTTATTATCTCTGAAAGTCACTTTGCTATCCATACTTGGCCAGAACTTGGTTATGCAGCAGTTGATTTATTCACTTGTGGCGACAAATGCGACCCTAAAATTTCTTATGAATTTTTAAGAAAAGCTTTCAACTCAAAAACGGCGTCTTATACCGAATTAGCAAGAGGGATTTTAGACGAAACAGATATGAAGGTTAAAGAAATTCCGTTTCAAGTAGGCGAACAATCAGAAAATGCCACATTAGTAAAATAAGTTTTAAAAAATTTTAACGGCGTTTTGCGCTAGCAAACCGCCGTATTATTTGATATAATATATTTATGAATGATGAATTAGCAAAAACCTTGAAATTATTGCCAGATTTACCTGGATGCTACCTTTATTACGACAAAGAAGGCACAATAATTTACGTTGGCAAGGCTAAAAACTTAAAAAAACGAGTAAAAAGTTATTTTAATAATTCACCAAAAACTCCAAAAACACTAAAACTTGTTTCGCATATTGAAAAATTGGAATATATTATTACTGATAGCGAGATTGAGGCGTTTATTCTTGAAGACCAGCTGATTAAAAAGCATAAACCAAAATACAATATTTTGCTTAAAGATGATAAAAAATTCCCGTACTTTTTGGTGACAGACGAGGAATTTCCGCGAATTTTGGTAGTAAGAAAGAAAAATTTAAACCCTGATAAAGGACACTTTTTCGGACCATATACTGATGCAAAGGCGATGTATGCAACTTTGGATTTTATCAAAAAGATTTTTCCACTAAAACAATGTAAACAACCAAAGTTTAAATCAAGACCTTGTCTTTACTACGATATAGGCAGATGTTTGGCGCCTTGCCAAAATAAAGTAACCTCCGAGGAGTATAAAAAATTAATAGAGCAAGCTGAATTATTTTTGAAAGGTAAGCAAGGCGAACTTTTAAAACAATTAATGACTCAAATTGAAGCATATTCTGAAAATTTAGAGTTTGAAAAGGCTGCAAGGCTCAGAGATAGTTATTTAGATTTAAAAAAGACGCTTGAACGCCAAAAAGTTGTTCAAAAAAATACAACCTTGAGCGAAGACGTTATTTCTATTTTACAGGATAACGGAATTTTTGTCGTTGTAATTTTAATGATTCGCGAAGGCAGACTTATTGACAAAAAGACCTTTTCTTACAGAGTCGAGGATTCAGATATAATAGAGTTTTTACCTATTTTTATAAGAGATTACTATTCAAATTTAAAATTAGATTATCCTGATAGAATTATAGCCTCAAAACTAGAAGAAATCGGCGACAAACAGGTATTTGAAAACTGGTTAGAAATTTTATCTGGCAAAAAGGTTAAAATTAGCTATGGCAAAACTAAGGCTGGTAAAGAGTTACAAGACTTGGCAGACAAAAATGCAAAAGACTTGTTAGAAAAAGAAAAGATTAACGCACTTATGGAATTAGCTAATGATTTCAATGAAATTGGCTCATATTTAGCTGAAAAACTAGAATTGAAGAACTTTCCACATAAAATTGAATGCTACGATATTTCACATATTCAGGGTACAAATACAGTTGCTTCAGGCATTTGTTTTGTAAACGGTCAACCTAAAAAATCCTTGTATAAACGCTATAAAGTAAAATCAACAGAGGGAAAACCTGACGATTTTCAATCAATGAAAGAGGTTTTATCTCGCAGATTTAAACGTCTTGGCGAAGAAGGTTGGGAAAAACCTGATTTAATAATTATCGATGGCGGTAAAGGTCAATTATCAAGCGTTATGCAAATTGTTGAAGAACTTGGCGTAAAGGGCATAGATATTGTCAGTCTAGCAAAACGTGAGGAGGAAGTGTTTTTGCCTAATCGTTCTGACTCAATAATGATTCCACGCGGTTCAAGCGCTTTATTTCTAATTCAGCGTGTCAGAGACGAAGCTCACAGGTTTGCAATAACTTATCACAGAAATTTACGTTCAAAAGCATTAAAAAAAGATTAACAAATAGCCCATGCATAAAAAAATATATTAAAATATAATTGGGAGATTAATCCATATGGAATACAAAGACTATTATGAAACGCTAGGC
>CAVCIX010000043.1:10788-13858 GCA_963602505.1 Anaerovoracaceae bacterium
GCTTATAGAAAACTTGCGAGAAAATTTCACCCTGATGTTAATAAAACAAAAGAAGCAGAAAAGAAATTCAAAGAAATCAATGAAGCTTATGAAGTTCTTGGCGATAAACAAAAACGTCAAAGATACGATAGCCTAGGTGCAAATTGGCAAGGCGGTGCAGATTTCACTCCTCCTCCAGGATATGAAAACTTTAGTTTCAACTTTAATAATGCAGGTGGAACACAAGGCTTTTCATCTTTTGAAGGAATGGGCGGATTCTCTGATTTCTTCAGCTCATTATTTGGCGATATGATGTCAGGTGGACAAAGAACATCTAGAAAAAGCAACTTTACTGGCTTTGAAGGTATGGGTATGAACTTTAATCAAGGTCCAACTCACACAAGTAGAGCTTCAAGAGCACCTGAGCCTGAAAATTTAGACTTAACAAAGTCAATAAATATCACGGTTAAAGACTTGTTCTCAGACAAGCCAATTAAAGTTACATTTAAAGAAATGGAACGTTGTAACGCTTGCCCTCCAAACGGCGGTTATTGCCCTCATTGTCAAGGTACGGGCATCGCTTCAACTAACAAAACAGTAAACGTAAGATTACCAAAAGGCGTTCACGCAGGTCAAAAAATAAGACTTAAAGGTGAAGGCAAGGCCGATATTACTGGTCAAAAAGGTGATTTATACTTAATTATTAACATCAAGGACTCAACATATACTGTTGACGGTTCAAATTTGACTAGAGATATTGAGATATCTCCTGCTGATGCGGTTTTAGGTACTCAAAAAGACATTGAAACACCTCATGGCAAGATTAATATTAAAATCCCTGCTGGCACTTCTTCTGGTCAAGCATTAAGACTTAAAAACTTAGGCTTACCTAAAAAAGAAGGCGGATATGGCGATTTGAACGCAAAAATCAAGATTGTTATACCTAAAAACTTGTCAAACGAACAAATTGAGCTATATAAGAAATTACGCGAACTTGATTAATGAATCATGTGTTTTTCAAGCATAACCATTAAAACGCTTAAATCTGCTGGTTTTACGCCACCGATACGTGAAGCTTGCGCAAGTGTTGTTGGACGAATTTTTTCAAGTCTTTCGCGTGTTTCTGTTGAAATGTGTAAAATTTTTGAATAATCAATATCCTTCGGAATTTTGATTTTTTCAAGCTTTGAAGCATTGTCAACTTGCGCTTCTTGACGTTTTAAATATCCGTCGTATTTGAATAAGATTTCAACTTGTTCGTAAGTTGATTTTGGCAAATCCATATTTTTAGCTACAACGTCAAGCTCTTTGATAACCTCATAAGAAACATTTGGTCGTTTTAAAAGTTCAGAAAGGCGAATACCTTTGTCAATATGTTCACCATATTTCGCTAAAATAGCGTTTGTTTGCTCATTTGCAGACAATTTAGTATCTTTTAATCTTTGAACTTCTAATTCGATTTGCTTTTGTTTTTCTAAGAAAACTTGGTATTGAGCTTCATCAAGCAAACCAACTTTATGACCGATTTCGCTAAGTCTAGCGTCTGCGTTATCTTGACGCAAAAGTAATCTGTATTCAGAACGTGAAGTAAGCATTCTGTAAGGTTCTTCAATATCTTTAGTAACTAAATCATCAATCAAGGTTCCAATATAAGATGAACTTCTTGATAATTCTAGCATTTCAGATTTATTTAAGTAATTAAACGCGTTTATACCTGCAATTAAGCCTTGTGCAGCGGCTTCTTCATAACCGCTAGTACCGTTGATTTGACCTGCCATAAACAAGCCCTGAACGCGTTTAGTCATCAATGAATGAGAATTTTGAACTGCTGGAACGTAGTCATATTCAACTGCATAAGCAGGTTTAATAACGTGCGCATTTTCTAACCCTGGAAGTGTTCTTAACATTTGAACTTGAACATCTGCAGGTAAACTGCTTGAAAAACCTTGGATATACACTTCATAAGTGCTTAAACCTTCAGGTTCAACAAAAATATGATGAGAAGGATTTGACGCAAATCTAACGATTTTATCCTCAATTGAAGGACAATATCTTGGTCCAATTGCGTGGATTAAGCCACTATACATTGGCGATTTGTCTAAATTTGCTTTGATTATATCATGTGTTTTTTCGTTAGTTTTTGTCAAATAACAAGGATATTGCTTTCTTACTGGTCTATCAGGTCGGAAAGAATAAAAACTTAATTCAGGGTCACCCTCTTGTAAAATCATTTTAGAATAGTCAATTGTACGGCTATCAACACGTTGCGGAGTACCTGTTTTCAAACGTTTAATAGTAAAACCTAGGTCAATTAACGATTTTGATAACCCTCTAGCTGGTATTTCACCTAATCTACCTGCTGGGTATGAATTTAAGCCAACCCAAATTTTTGCTTCAAGTGAAGTTCCAGTCGTCAAAATCACTACTGGTGCTGAATATTGGATTCCATATTCATCAATTGCACCAACAATTTTGTCATCTTTTGTCAATAATTGAGAAATACAACATTGTTTTAGAAAAATGTTTTCTTGGTTTTGAATAACATTTCTCATAAATTGAGTATATTCTTTTTTATCAGATTGTGCTCTTAATGCTCTTACCGCAGGGCCTTTTGACATGTTCAAAGTCTTCATTTGAAGATATGTCGCATCTGCTGAAATCCCCATTTGTCCACCAAGAGCGTCAATTTCACGAACCAAAGTCGATTTTGCAGGGCCTCCAATCGCAGGATTACAAGGCATTAACGCAATGTTATCCATATTTAGCGAGCATAATAGAGTTTTTAAACCTAAGCGAGCAGTCGCCAATGCTGCTTCACAACCTGCGTGACCTGCACCTACAACTATACAATCAAATTTATTACTTAAATAATCCATAATTTTATTATAATACAAAATTTATGCTATAATGTCGAACATGAAAAAGTTATTTACAGTTATTTTTATTTTAAGCATTTTTCTAAATATTCCTGCATTTTCGGAGGAAAATCTTATTCTTCAAGGAAATGTTAATTTCGACTGGGCTGAAAAATCCCAATTTGAAAGAGATGAACAAATTAATGAGGTAAAAAATACAATCTACAAAGAGGAAT
>CAVCIX010000044.1:0-9688 GCA_963602505.1 Anaerovoracaceae bacterium
ATTGAGAATATAATCCAACTAAAAAATTATGAACAGAGCTTGAAAAAGTATTCGGTGAAACCTCGTTTTCAGTTAAATATTGATTTATCAATTTAAAAAGTCGTTCAGTTTCTCCATATTGTGAAGAATATACCAACTCATCAATTTTGTAATCTTTGAAATAAAAAAGCGTAGAAATAGCGTATTTATCAACGATTGAAAGCTTTCTTCTAATCATCATCGGTAAAAAAGAAACATCAAAAGCTTCATTATTTAATAATTTAAAATCTTTTACAAAAAAATATTTTTCGTCTGAATTTTTCATAAATTTATTATATAATAAATTTAATAACTATGGAAATAATTGATTACAACGCGATATGCAATTTAGGCTCTGACATTGATGAAATCTTCATTAATGCACTTAATGGCGAAAATAGCAAATTTGAGATTTCAGAAGATATTATAAAAAATAAAAAAGTTAGAGTAGCAAAAATTCAAATGCCGTTAGAAAGCATTGACGACGAGGGTTTTAATATTAGATGTAATCAACTTATTTTAGCTTGTTGTAAAAAATTAAAGATTGAAGACTATATAAAAAAATATGGAAATGAAAATATTGCAGTTGTTGTAGCAACAACAAATTCTGGAGTTGAGGAATTTGAAAAAAGTAACAATATTGTGCATTCTGAACTCGGTAACCCTGCATTATTTTTAAAAGAATACTATAAACTAAATAATTTTTACGGGTCTGTTTCAACGGCGTGTTCTTCAGGAATTAAGGCTTTTTCTATTGCAAGAGATTTGCTAAATACAAACTTTGCAAAGGCAGTTCTTGTTGTTGGAGTTGATTCTATTGCAAAAATTCCAGTTTTTGGGTTTGACTCACTGAGTGTTTTGACAAGCAATCAAACAAATCCTATGAGCAAAAATAGGGATGGAATTAATATTGGCGAAGCCGTTTCTGCCTTTGTTGTTTCTAACGAAAATGGCAAAGTAGAAATTACTGGTATTGGCGAAAATACTGATATTTACCACAATACGACCCCAGACCCTGAAGCCAAAGAAGAAATTAATGCAATAAAACAAGCTCTGGAGGCTTCAAATATGAACCCTGAAGATATTGATTATATCAATCTTCACGGCACTGGAACCTACGCAAACGACTTAATGGAAGCAAATGCGATTAATAATGTTTTTAAAGACAATGTCGTTGTTAGTTCGACAAAACCTCTAACAGGGCATTGTTTAGGCGGAGCATCTAGCATTGAAACCGCTTTATGTTGCAAACTTCTTGAAAACGGCAACAAAAAAGTTTATCCACACATTTTTGATAACGAATATGATGAAAATTTGCCAAAAATAAAACTTGCAACGAAAGATACGCTTTTAGAAAGGTTAAAAACCTGCATGTGCCTAAGTTTTGGGTTTGGCGGTACAAATGCGGTTATGATAATGCGAGGTAAAAATGACTGATTTATCAATGATTTTACCGCATAAAAAGCCCATGATATTGCTTGATGATATTTTGGAAGTGGATTTAGACAACAAATTCGTAAAAACCATATTCAAAGTTGATGAAAAAAATCTTTTCTTTGACAAAAACTTAGATGGAATACCGTCCTTGTGCGGAATTGAATTTATGGCACAGACGATAGGGTGTTACGCATTTTATGCAAAAAAGATGAATGAACCTAAAATCGGCTTTTTACTTGGAACAAGACTTTTTAACAATTTAATTGAAGTTTTTAAAAATGATGAAACATACGTAGTAAAAGCCAAAGAAGCGTATTATGATAATGAAATTTCTGCATTTGAATGTTCTATTTATGATAAATCAGAAAAAGAAGTTGCAAGTGCAACTATAAATGTTTACCAAAGTGAAAATGATGAGGAGTTACTAAAATTCAATGAATAAAGAGGTTTTGATTACAGGCTCAAGTAGAGGAATTGGAAAAGCTATCGCTCAGTACTTATCTGATAATGGCTATAACATAGTTTTGCATTGTTCAAAAGATGTTGAAAAACTTGAAGGTTTACAACAAGAAATTCTTGCAAAAGGCGTAAATTGCAGATACTTGGCGTTTGACATAAAAGATAGAGAGGAAGCCAAAAAAGTTTTAACAAAAGATATTGAAGCAAATGGCATATATTATGGAATAGTGCTAAATGCAGGTATTGCGAAAGATAACCCATTTCCAGCAATGGAGGACGAGGAATGGGATAGTGTTTTGCACACAAATCTTGACGGATTTTATAATGTCTTAAAACCTTTAAGTATGCCATTAATTCAAGCAAGAAAAGGGCGTGTTATAACAATGTCTTCAATTTCAGGTTTGACAGGCAATAGAGGGCAAGTAAATTATAGCGCTTCAAAAGCAGGTTTAATCGGCGCAACAAAAGCGTTTGCAAGAGAAGTTGCAAAAAGAAATATTACTGCAAACTGCATCGCTGCTGGAATTATAGATACAGATATGACAAAAGATATTCCAGAAGAAATAATTAAACAAGTTCCAATAAAAAGAAAAGGCTCACCAAAAGAGGTTGCAAGTTTGGTAAACTATTTATTAAGCGAGGACGCTGGCTACATCACAGGACAGGTAATTTCTGTAAATGGAGGTTTGTATATCTAATGAAAAGAGTAGTTATAACTGGTATGGCGCTAACTTCACCTCTTGGTTCAACTGTAAATTCAGCATTTCAGCGCTTAAAAGCTTACCAAAATTGCGTAAAATATTGGGATTTGCTAGATAAATATGAAAACTTGAATACAAGACTTGTTGCGACTGTTGAAGGTTTTAAAGAACCTGAACATTTTAACAGAAAAGTTAAGCGCACAATGGGCTCTGTTGCAATTATGGCAACGACAACGGCAGAACAAGCTCTTGAAGACGCAGGTCTATTAAATGACCCTATTATAACAAACGGACAAACTGGCGTAAGCTATGGGTCTTCTTCAGGTTCATTGGAGGCAATTTTAGATTTTTATTCAATGTGTGTTGAAAACAAGGTTAAAAACTTGAATTCAGGTTCTTATATAAAAATGATGCCTCAAACAACTGCCGTGAATATTTCACTATATTTCAAAACTCACGGACGATTGATAACCTCGTCAACTGCTTGCACATCAGGTTCTATGGGCATAGGATACGCTTACGAGGCTATTAAAAATGGCTACCAAACAGTTATGATTGCAGGCGGAGCAGAAGAAATTCACCCAACGCAAATTGGAGTTTTTGATACTCTTTACGCAACAAGTTCAAAAAATGACACTCCAAACTTGACACCTGCTCCTTTTGATAGAGATAGGGACGGACTTGTTGTCGGAGAAGGCGCAGGAACACTTATTTTAGAAGATTATGAACACGCAAAAAATAGAGGCGCAAAAATTTATGCCGAAATAGTAGGATTTGCGACAAACACTGACGGTACGCATATTACAAATCCTAATAAAGATATGATGAAAGAGGTTATGCTACAAGCTATTAATAATGCAGGAATACCTAAAAATGAGATTGGATACATAAACGCTCACGGCACAGCAACGGTTCAAGGCGATATTGCCGAATCTAACGCAACCGCGGAATGTTTTGAGAATTTGAATATTCCAATAAGCTCTATTAAAAGCTATACTGGGCATACTTTAGGTGCTTGTGGCGCAATAGAAGCAATTTTAAGCATAGAAATGATGCGAAAAGATTGGTTCTGCCCAACTTTGAACTTAAATAACCTAGATGATAATTGCGGAAAGCTAGATTATATCGTAAAAGAAGGTCGAAATATAAACACCGAATATATTATGACAAATAATTTTGCTTTTGGCGGAATTAATACGTCGCTAATTTTGAAACGCATGGATTAAGGTTTTAATTTGTAATCCAAATTCGCTAAAATATCAGGATTTTCTACCTTTTTTATAAAAAATTCGTTGTTTTTTTCTTCTATTAGATAAAAATTAAAGTCTTTTTCTTGTTTTTTTGAATAGGATATAGAAACCGAATAATTTTCGTAGTTAAAACTCATCAAATCTTCTTTTACGCCTGATTTGTACTCAGCTTCGTAAGTTGTCCATAGTTGAAAGAAATCATCTTCTGAAACCTCTTTGTCAAAATTCAGATATTTTAAAATAGCTTTGTAATCACGTTTTCGCTTATATTCAATATCAAGCCCGATAGGGAGCTTATCAAAAGCAATTCCGACTAAAAATTTTGAGTGAGAGATACTAAAATAGATGGGATTATTTTTTAAATGAGGCTTGCCATTTTCGACTAAAATTTCATCTACAATATTATATTTTTTGTCTAATAAGTGCGCTAAAAGACGCCTTCCGAGTTTATGCTGAATTTTTGAAAGTGTAACCCTTCCAGCATTTTTATCAGCTTCTTTTATTTTAACAAAAAACAAATCCATAAATTAATCTTATCACGAAATAGCATTTACTATTTACTAAAAAGCACCCGTTTTTCTAAAGCAATCCGTATTCGCCAAATGCATTATAAAATCTAAATTTTACGTCTTTATATTTAAGATTGATTATTTGTTCAAATAAATTATCATTTTCAAAATCAACATCCTTCGCTACTTCCAAAAAAGTTTGCCAAGAAGTAAATTCAGAGTTTTTGTCCCATTTTTTAAGCGGAATATTAAATTCCACGCAATACTTAAAAATCTTATCCCTTAATGCTAAATACAGTTCAAACATTCGCTTACGTTGATTTACATCAGCAACGTTATAAATATAGCAGACATTCGACTCATTTCCGACAAATGGGATTAAAATAAAATCAGAATCTATAATTTGTATGGCATCAGGGTCATAGGTCAAATCAATAATATTTAACTTGTTTTCAGCCTTGTCATACAAAAAATTCTCTGAATTTGTTATATCTATATAATATTTTTTCGAATTTATGTAAAAAATATCATCTATAAAGTTTTTTATAAGGTTACCGTCAAAATTCAAACAAGTTTCTAAGGTCGCCAAATATTTTTCTACTGAAAAATCTTCATCATCCTCAATGTCGTCTGAGCAATAAAGAGGTTCGCCAAAAACACGTTTATTTATTGAAATTTTGTTGTCTTGAGATTTAGCGATAGCCTGACCAAAATTTTTACCATTAAAAACATCCTCAACTTCAGAAAGTTGCTCAGATTTAATCGCATCTAAATCTAAGTCTATATCAACTCTTAATACAAAGTTTTCATTGATAGCATAAACCTTATTTGAAGAGCCTTTTCCAATAAAATTTTCATCAGTTATGTATTTGTCTAAATTGCAAAATAAATTTTCCACAACAACAATTTAACACAAAAACGACTTAACTTGAGTTTTTGAATATAATCGTCATTAACGCAAAAAAAAGAAGTCATTTAAGACTTCTTTTTTTAATGGTGGGCCATCCAAGACTCGAACTTGGGACCTCTCGCTTATCAGGCGAACGCTCTAACCACCTGAGCTAATAGCCCGCATTTCTGCTGTGTCTTTAATTTAGCATAAACCTTTTTTAAAATCAAGTATTTTTTTAAATATATATAACAATTAATCCGATAATTATACCTAAAATAACGAAAAATGCTGGTAATTTGCTTCTATACATCAATATAGATTGTGGTAAAATTTCTGCAAATACTACATACAACATCGCACCACTTGCAAATGACAAGCTCAAAGCCAATCCTAATGCGCCCAAATCACCAACCAAATAACCGATTACACCACCAATAACTGTTGGCAAACCTGTCAAAGCAGTTGTTAAAATAGCAGAACTTCTGCGCATGCCACCGTTTATTAACGGAACCGCAATTGCCATACCTTCAGGAACGTTATGTAGCCCAATTAATATAGCTAAAACTAGCGCTGAGCCTTCCAAAACACCTTTTGAATTTGCAAAAGATGCACCAATTGTCATACCTTCTGGCAAATTGTGAAGTGCAATTGCTGACGCCATGATTACACCCGCAATAAACAATGAAGTTTTTGTATCATTTTTATTAATATGCACAGATAAGTGGTTACTGTGAATAATTTCATCTAAGTCATCAGCCGTTTTTGGATGTGCCAAATCAATATGCACAACTTCATGGTTTGTAGATTTATCAATTACCAAGTTTAACAAATAAACCACCAAGCATCCAATGATTACGCCTAAACTTACAATATAAACATGCGTACCAGTTTTAACTGCGCCAATTATCAAATCGAAACAAACGATTGCCGTCATTACACCTGCGGCAAAACTCAATAACAAACTCGCAGTCTTTGAAGAATCTTTTTTAAACAATGCCCCAATAACACCGCCAATTCCTGTACCTATAACCCCTGCTAACGTTGTTACTTCTATTAATAAAATTAATGCGTCCATTACTATTCCTTCTTCAAGATTATACTATCATAAAAATATAATATGGTATAATAATATCGACAGAGGAGAACAAATGAAAACATTAAAATCATTAAGGTTACAAATTGGAGTTTTCGGCAGAACTAATGTCGGAAAATCTTCATTTTTGAATAAAATCACAAATCAAGATATCTCAATAGTTTCAGACATTGCAGGAACTACAACCGATGTTGTTGAAAAATCAATGGAGCTTTTACCAATTGGTCCTGTAACCTTTCTTGATACTGCTGGACTTGATGATACTTCAACTTTAGGCGAACAACGCGTCGAAAAAACTCATAAAATTCTAAATCGTTGTGATGTAGCAGTTGTTATAACTGATAAATTTGACCTAGAAGACACTGAAAAAAGTATTATTGAGGAATTTAAGAAATTGAATATTCCATATCTTGTTGTAGTAAATAAGCAAGATAATAATTTAGAGCAAAAGTCTGATTATTTAGTAACTTCAACGATTACAGACGAAAAAATTGTGGATAAATTTAAACAAGCACTAATAAAATTGCTACCTGACGATTTTATTAATGCACCGAAAATTGTTGGAGATTTAGTGAACGAGAAATCAACAGTAATCCTAGTTATACCAATTGACAAGGAGGCTCCAAAAGGCAGAATTATTTTACCGCAAGTTCAAACAATCAGAGATTTACTTGATTCAAACTGCATAACTCTTGTGGTTAAAGAAAGTGAATTGAAAGACGCCTTAGACAGTTTAAAAAATCCACCTGCACTTGTTGTTACGGATTCTCAAGCATTTAAAACAGTTTCTGAAATCGTACCAGAAGACATACCTTTAACTTCGTTTTCAATCCTTTTTGCAAGGTTAAAAGGGGATTTGAGTGAATTTATTAAAGGGTCTAATGCTATATCAAACCTTAAAAACAACGCAAAAATTTTGGTTTTAGAAAGTTGCACTCACCACGCAATAGACGACGACATCGCGCGAGTAAAAATTCCACGTCTTTTAAGACAAAAAACACAAAAAGAGTTAGATTTTGAATACTACACAGGACACGATTTTCCAGATGTTAGCAATTATGATTTAATCATTCATTGCGGAGCATGCATGACAAATAGAAAAGAAATTCTATCACGAATAATGGTTGCAAACGAAAAGCACGTACCTATTACAAACTATGGAATTGTAATATCATACTGCCTTGGAATTTTACAACGTGCAACAAAAATATTTTCGTGATATAATTTTCTCAATAAATGGAGTAGAAAAATGGCAATTACAGTAAAAGATGTTGAACACGTAGCAAAACTTGCACGTTTAGAATTAACAGAAGAAGAAAAAGAAAAATTCACTCGTCAATTAGGTGATGTTCTTAAATACGTAGATCAAATGAACGAAGTTGATACTTCAAACGTTGAACCTCTATCTCATCCAATCGACTTTGTAAACGTTATGAGAGATGATGTCGTTCACTACGAACAAACAAAAGAACAACTTATGGCAAACGCGCCAGACGAAGAAAACGGATTTTTCAAAGTTCCAAAAATTAATTAAAACTTAAACTTTTTGACAATACCGCAGAGCATGCGGTATTGTTGTTATATAAATAATTAACTATCACAACTTGGGGGAAAAATGAGTACAAAATATATTTTTATTACAGGTGGTGTTGTAAGCTCACTTGGTAAAGGGATTATTGGCGCGTCTTTGGGTAAATTATTGCGTGCAAGAGGTTTTTCTGTTGCTATCCAAAAATTCGACCCATATATCAACGTTGACCCTGGAACAATGAGTCCTTTCCAACACGGCGAAGTTTTTGTTACAAATGACGGTGCAGAAACAGACTTGGACTTAGGTCATTACGAAAGATTTATTGACGCAGATTTTGCGCAAATTAACAACGTAACTTCTGGTAGCATTTACCAAACTGTAATTAACAAAGAAAGAAAAGGCGAATACTTGGGCGCAACAGTTCAAGTTGTTCCGCATATTACAAATGAAATCAAAGCTAGAATTTACAAGGCAACTGAACAATTCAAACCTGATTTTATGATTATCGAGATTGGCGGTACAATTGGTGACATCGAAAGTTTACCATTCATTGAAGCTATTCGCCAATTCAAAACAGAAATCGGTATTGGTAACGCAATTTCAGTACATTGTACATTATTGCCATACTTGCCAACTTCTGGTGAATTAAAAACAAAACCTTCACAACACAGTGTTAACGTTTTAAGAAGCTATGGTATTCAACCAGAAATCTTGGTTTGCAGAACTTCTTATCCACTACCACAAGATGAAAAAGAAAAATTAGCGCTATTCTGCTCAGTTCAAAAAGACGCAGTTATTGAATGTCGTGATATGAAAAGTATTTACGAAGTTCCTTTAGCTCTTGAAGAACAAAATATGGCAGCAGTTGTATTAAACTTGCTTCAAACTTGCTACAAACGTGCTGATTTAAAATCTTGGGAAGCACTTGTTGAAAGAATTAGAAATCCAAAACGCACAATTGAAGTCGCAATCGCGGGTAAATATACAAAACTTTCAGATGCGTACATTTCGGTTGTTGAAGCCTTAAAACACGCTGGTTACTCAAACGAAGCTAAAATCAATATTCACTGGATTAACTCAGAAGACTGCGTAGATTACGAAAGTTGCAAGGAATTAATGAGCGGAATTCAAGCCGTTGTTGTTCCTGGAGGATTTGGCGTAAGAGGTATTGAAGGAAAATTAAACGTAATCAGATACGCTCGTGAAAACAATATTCCATTCTTAGGCTTATGCTTGGGTATGCAATGCGCGGTAATCGAATACGCACGCCACGTTTTGGGTATTGAAGACGCAAATTCAAGAGAATTCTCGGAAGAATGTGAAAATCCAGTTATTGACTTGATGCTAGAACAAAAAGACGTTACTGCTTACGGCGGAACAATGCGTTTAGGTCAATACGAATGCCACTTAAAGAAAAACTCTGTTGCTAGAAAAGCCTATGGTTCAGACGTTATTTTTGAACGTCATAGACACAGATATGAAGTTAACAACGCATACATTGATGATTTAGAAAAAGCTGGATTGGTTTTCTCAGGAAAATCTCCAAATGGAAAATTAATGGAAGTAATTGAACTACCTAAAAATGACTGGTTCGTAGCTTCTCAATTCCACCCAGAATTCAAATCTCGTCCAGAAAGACCGCACCCACTATTCAAAGGTCTTATCGATGCAGCAGTTAAAAAGAGTAAATAATTTGAATAAAAAAATATAAGTAGGTCGCGGTTTTTGTAAGCAAAAACCGCGACTCTTTTGTCTTATTTAATAAGCAAAAACTAGCGTTCATGATTGCCGTCGTAAC
>CAVCIX010000044.1:9698-13747 GCA_963602505.1 Anaerovoracaceae bacterium
TCGTAACGCTAGTTTCATCTTGAAACAAAGTGATGTAACATTTTAGTTAAACTAAAAGCCACTTGTTATGCTTTTATTATAACCTATTTTATATAAACTTTCAAGTCTCTAAAGAAAAATTAACAATTAATTAAAGAATTTCGCAACCTGTTGGGATTGTTTTTAAATCTTCCACATGCCAGTAGTTTTCAACTGGGTTAATTTTTTCTGCCAAAACAAAATATGTTGAACCTGAACCAGACATGATTGAATTTGGATTAGCCTGTTTAATTTTTTGTAATTGCTCATAATCATTGTAAACAGCTGTTTCTAAATCATTGTAAAGCAAAGGACGAACATTTTCATTTTTTTGCAAAAGTTCAATCATTTTATGCGTATTGTCATTTTGAGGCTTATTTTCTAACTGAGCGTATTTTTGATAGCCCTCTTTTGCACTAATACCTAGATTATCAGGCTTTATAAGTGAAACTGGATATTCTCTATATGGTAAAGTTTGAACATTTTCACCTCGACCTGTCGCCAAAACGCAACCGCCTTCTAAAATAACGTTCAAATCAGAACCCAATTGCGCGCAAAGTTCGTGAAGTTCAGATTTTGTTAGAGGATTTTTAAACAAATGATTTAACCCAACAAATGCGCCAACTGCGTTTGAACTTCCCCCAGCAAGTCCAGCTTCTGTCGGAATATTTTTTTGAATATCTACATCAAATTTGTATAGTTCTAAACCACATTTTTCAACAAAAAGAACTATTGCTTTATACACAATATTTTTTTCATTGTAAGGAATATTCGGATTGTTTCCTGTTAGATTAATCTCTAATTTATCACTTTTTTCAACGTTAATTGTCAAATAATCATACAAATTAATCATTTGCATAATGCTTTGAATATTGTGAAATCCGTCAGGGCGTCTTCCTGTAACTTCAAGTGTAAGATTAATTTTAGCAGGTGTTTTTACTTTAACTTGCATAATTCCTCAGATAATTTCCCAAACATTTCAATCGAAAGACTTTCACCTCTGGTGTTTTCGTCAATTTCTAGATTCTTTAATGCAGTTTGAACTTTTTCTTTATCAAATCCACCATTTACGAGAGCATTTTTAATATTTTTTCTACGTTGTCCAAAACCAGCTTTGATAGTTTTTCTAAAATGAGTGTAATCCGATAAGTCCAATAACGGCTTATCCTTCACAACTAATTTAACCAAAGCTGACGTAACTTTAGGCGCAGGATAGAACGAACGAGCGCCAACTACGCGTAATAGTGAGCAATCAGCCCAGAATTGAGAAAGAATTGTTAATAATCCATATTGTTTGTTGCCTGATTTTTCAGTCGCAACCATTCTACGCGCAACTTCCTCTTGCACCATTAAGATAATTTCTGAAATAGAAGCTCTGTTTTTATTCGCTAAATCATCAATTTCACCCAATAAATGAGCCAAAATCGGTGTAGTAATATAATATGGAATATTTGCGACAACCTTTATTTTTTTACCATTTGCAAGCTCTGCAATATCGGTTTTCAAGATATCCTTGTGAATAATTTCAAGATTTTCTGCACCAAGCTTGTTCAATTCTTTTATAGCTTCTTCATCAAGTTCGACCGCAATCACATTGCCAGCATGTTTAATCAACTGTTCGGTAACAAAGCCGACGCCAGGACCAATTTCTAATACAGTGTCGTCCTTTGATAAATCCGCATAGTCAATTATATCGGCAATTACGTCCGCATTGATTAGGAAGTTTTGACCGAGTCTTTTTTTAGTTCTAAAATATTTTGCGCGTGATAAATAGTCCATCTTACTAATATATAATAATACAAACAGGGAAATGTTTTTCATTTTTTATTTGATAATTTTAATAATGTTATAATAATTATTGGAAAAAGGGGAAACATGGTGACTATTGCATCAAAAGAAAATTTGGAAATCAGCGAAATAAGAAAACTTTTTACCGACGGAATAAAGTTAACCGAAGAAGACTTCAAGGTTGGGTTTGAATATGAACGTATTCCTATCAACACACAAACGAAAGAAACAGTTCCTTATGGTGGAATTGACGGCGTTTGCGAACTTTTGAGGACTTACGCAAGAAACGAAAATTGGGATTATATCTTAGACAAAGATAACATCATAGGCTTAAAAAAATTACACCATACAATTACCCTAGAACCTGGTTGTCAGGTTGAAATGAGCATAAAACCTTATCAAACAATACACGATTTGGTAAACAAAATTGAAGAATTAGACACAGAACTAATTCCACTACTTGACGAATTTGGAATTACACTGCTAAATTACGGCGTATCGCCACTAACGACCTATAAATACATAGATTTATTACCTAAACGCAGATACCACATTATGGCAAACTATTTATGGGGCATTTTATCAGATGTAATGATGCGTGAAACCGCTGGAATACAAGCTTGCTTTGATTTTGACAGTGAAGAAGACGCTATGGAGAAATTCCGAGTTGCAAATATGCTTGTACCTATTGCGACTGCTATGTTTGCAAATTCACCTATCAGAGGTGGCGTAGATACTGGTTATAAGAGTTTTAGAGCGCTTGCTTGGCTTAATACAGATATTGATAGATGTGGTTTTGCAACAACTTTAAACAAAGATTTTTCCTTCAATGACTACATCAACAAAGTTCTAGAAACACCATTAATAATGTTTTCTAGAGATAATAAAACCTTTAGCACAAATGGGAATATAACATTTAAAGAATTTATGCAACACGGCATTGACGGTTATAACGCCAATATTGAGGATTTCAAATTGTGCGCAAACCTATATTTCCCAGAAGTTCGATTGCGTAAATTTATTGAAATCAGAAACCAAGATTGTGTCGGCAAAGGGCTTCAATATGCAGTTTTAGCGTTTTATAAAGGTATTTTATATTCAAAAAACATCTTAAAACAAGTTGACGAATACTTATCAAAATACACATACCAAAACTTTGCAGATTTAAGATATAATGTTCCAAAATTAGCACTAGACGCACGACTTGGAAAAACTCCATTGCGCCAAATAGCAAAAGACCTGGTTAATTTTGCAGAAACTGGATTAAAAGAGCAAAATAACGGAGAAGAAATCTTTTTAGACCCATTGCAAGACCTTGTATATCAAGGAATTACGCCTGCGGATATTCTTTTAATAAATTGGTATGGCTCTTGGAATAAAGACCTTAACAAAATGATTGAATATCTTGCAAGAGAAGAGTAATTAGTGAATGGTAAGTAGTGAGTGGTGAGTAGAAACTCACTCTCTTGTCATTCTGAAGCGTCAAAAGAACGCTTTCAAAATAGTCTTGCTATGTTCAGAATCTTGCCATTGGTGAGATCCTGAAACAAGTTCAGGATGACATATTTTTGGATTGCTTCGCTTCGCTCGCAATGACATCACTTACAAGACGTCTTTGAGTCCCAGTCTAGGTCATCTGCGCATTTTAGATAATCTAAGTTTCCATTTTGGATTACCCACATAGCTGGGAAGGTGTCATAGGTATCAAACCAACCGCCTGATATATCATATTTACCGCCACCACCATCTGGATAAATGCCGTCTTCCAATATGTAAAAACCAAATTTGTCTACACCTTCTTGCATTTTACCTTTTGTCGGTCCATCAATATCAACATAAATATATATACCATAACTTACTACAGTTGTACCAATATTTATAATAGCAACAGAAGTACCATCTGCAAGTATAAACATTTCTGCACCACTACGGGTTAAATCTTCTGCATAATCTTGAGTATATTGACTTCCATCTAACATTAAAAGTGGAGAATTTGAAAAACATCCTTCACTATTACCGCAATCCTTAGAAATTTTCATAAATTCTTTTAGCCTATCTGCAACTCTTTCAACACAAGTTGTACCTTGTGGTAAATTTGTACACCATTCATCTTGATTTCCATAAACCGCAGTAGCACGACCAAACGCGTCTGTTAAATTCGCATAAACCTTTTTCAATTTAGCGACTTTTTCTCTGTCGCCTGTTGATTGGTTTAAGTTCGGAATAGTCAACGCCGCAACCAC
>CAVCIX010000045.1:0-13547 GCA_963602505.1 Anaerovoracaceae bacterium
GCTTACTATTCCGAACTTAAACCAATCAACAGGCGACAGAGAAAAAGTCGCAAAATTAAAGAAAATATATTCAAACCTAGAAGACGCGTATGGTCGTGCAACTGCCGTTTACGGACCTATAGACGAATGGACTGCAGATGAATCCGATATAAATTATTCTCGTCTTTTTGATAGAATAACAGAGTTTTTAAAATTATCTAAAACAGATAAAGATAACTATGTAGTCTATTTAGCGGATGGTTCAGAGCTTAAAATTTATGATGCATCAGAGCCAGGAAAGTATCCCACAAGATCTTACCCTAATTTACATTTTTATGGTGAAGTTCAAGTTGATTTAGATGGACCCAATAAAGGCAAAAATTATCAAGGGTTTGATATATTTGTATTTGTAATAACTGAACAAGGTATTTTACCTGATAGTACTATGGAAATAACTGGTGAAGATAGCCCTGCAATTGAAAATGGTGATGAGTATTACGCAACTGCGTGGGTTATCATGAACGGCAACATGGATTATTTGAAATGCTACGACGAACTAAACTGGACAGATAAGACAAGTTGTAAATGATAATAAGGCGATAAGACTGTGAGCTTTAAGGCAATAAGTCTATCTATTATTAAAATGACATTTTTAATATAAATGAACTTAACGCCTTATAGCCTTAATGACTTAAAGTCTGTATGTTGACTGAAATCTAACGAAGGTTAACCCTTAAACCATTAAGCCCTTCAGCCATTAAACGTTAATACCTTTAACAAACTCAATTGCTTGTTCTTTTGTTGTAATATCTCCGTCAAATTGTGCTTCCTTAAGCTTTTCAACGATTTCACCAAGCTCTTTTGAGGGTTTTAACCCTTTTATTTGCATAATTTCTTCGCCTGAAAGTAGCTTTGGAAGTGGTTTTAAGGTGTCTTTTACACTCAAGTAATAGCTCAAAAGCGATTGTAAACCTGTAATGTTATTTTTAACCATTTCCTCTGTAACCGCTTCACCTCTTGCCGAAAGCCTGTCAGACATTGCAATAAAAATGTTGTCGATTACATTATTGCCCATTTTTCTTATATATCGCATTTTAACTTTGTCCGAAAGCCCTTCTGTTGCTATAATGTGCGACGGATAGATGTGATATTTAATCATATCGTGTATATATTCAATTTGTTTTTTTGAAAATTTTAAGTTGCGCAAAATCGGCAAACTAAGCTCTGCACCTATGTATTCGTGCTTGATAAATCTATGTCTGCCAGTTTCTTCAATAGTCCAACAAGAAAATTTTCCGATATCGTGCATAAATCCTGCAAGTTTTAGGTATGCAAGACGTCTAAATGCACCAAAATCAATGCTATCAAGATGATTTTTAACCTCTTTATTTGCAATTTTATAAAAGTTTTCAATTTGTCTTACTGTTTCAATCGAGTGTCCTATCAAAGGCAAGTGGTGGTGCGTGTTTGGCGGAACTTTTTTTACATCAGCGAAAATCGGTAAAATTTCACAAAGCATTTCGCATTCGTCTAAATCTCTAATCGCTTGTACGGTGTAATTTCCGTCAAAAAGTTTCATTAATTCGTAATTTACACGCTCTTTTGCCGGCAAATTGATTAAATTTTTATGCTTTTTAACGATATTTTTCAAATTTTCGTTAATTTTGAACCCAGTTGTCGCCTCAAATCGAAAAATTCGCAAAAGTCTAAGTGGGTCATCAACAAGATTTTGCTCAGAAATGATGTTTATTTCTTCGTTTTCAATATCCTTGAACCCGTCGAACATGTCAATAAATTTGTTGTCGCTTAAATCAAACGCAATTGCGTTCATTCTCAAATCTCTACGGCTCAAATCCTTTTCAATACTGTTTTTTATCGGATTTGTTATGTCAATGCAATTTATTTTGTCTTTTAGAACAAGTCTATAAATTTTATTTTCTTCATCAAGTGGAATATAAGTCGCATCAAGTGTTTTAGCTAAATCTTGTGCAAAAATTTTCGCGTCCTTGTCAATTACAATAATATCTTTGTCAAAATTTTCTTTTCCAAGACAAAAGTCACGAATGACGCCACCTACCAGTAAAACTCTTGTGTTGCCAGCAAAAGCCTTAATTTTATTGATAATTTTGTCATTAGCTATTTTTTGTGTTATTTGAGAACTCATATACAATATTTCCAAGTGCAACAATAGTCGCGGTTTCAGCCTTTAGTATTAAACTTCCTAGTGTTAACATTATAATATCATGTTCTGCAAAAAATTTAAACTCGCGAGCAGAAAATCCACCTTCTGGACCGATTATTACAAGCACGTTTTCGCCTTGTTTTATTGGGTTTTCTGTTAAATAAGTTTTTAGGCTAAATCTTTCATCTCGTTCACAAAAAGCTAAAACCTTATCAAATTTTTTAGTATTTAATAACTTTTCTAAGGTTGTAAGTTCAAAACATTCTGGAATACTTGCTCTTTCGCATTGTTTTGAAGCTTCTGCCATTGTTTTTTGCCACTTTGGAATTTTATTTTCAATAACATTTTTGCCAAGTGTGCAAAAATCTGTATAAATCGGGTAAATTCCTCGAACGCCAAGTTCTGTTGCTTTTTCGATTATTAAGCCCTGAGCGTCGCTTTTTACTGGTGATTGCGCCAAAAATAGATTAAATCCTAAATCATTTTTTGAAGGATATTTTTTTTCGATTTTTGCTTCAATAGTGGATTTGGTGATTTCAGTTATAACGCATTCGTACTCAATTCTGTTTTCGTCGATAACTCGAAGTTTTTCGCCATTTTTTGCACGCAAAGACCTTGCAATATGTTGATAATTTTCTTTATCGTCAATAGTTACAAGGTCTTCGGTTATATTTTTTGTATTAATAAAAAAATGTGGCATATTAATAATCTGAAGGTGCAGAGTCATCATCATCTTTTAATGAAGATAAATCGTCGCTATATGTTGAATCGAAATCTTCTGGAAGCATATCGTTTTCAGGCCATACAGTTTCATCATCAAATCTGCAAGCGCTCATATTTACTGATGTTGAGAAGTCTGAATTTGATAAATCACTTTCTTCAAAAATGCATCCAGCCATATCAGATTCGTTGAAATTGCAATAATTTACTGCTGCGTAAGAAAAATCTGCCCCAGGTAAAATTGCGTCTGAAAAATCACATTCAACAATATTTGAACGAGTGAAATCAACTGAGGTTAAGTCGCAGTTTTGGAATTTAACTTCAGTTAAGTGTGAATCCGCAAAAGAACTTGAGTTTAAATCTACATCTGTAAAATCAACGCCAGTCAATACAATGTTAGAAAAATCAACTTCGCTTAAGTCGATATCTTCTCTGTCTTGTTTCCAAGCGTTAAATTCTTCAGGATTTTCTTGCACTAGTGTGATTAATTCGTCTTTAGTGTATTCGCTCATTAATGTACTGTCTCCTTTTTAATTATATTATTCTTTGATTAAATTCATTTGCATTCCAAGCAAAACGGCTTGGGTTCTGTTTGATACTTTTAGTTTTTTGAAAATACTGTTCATGTGAGTTTTTACCGTAACTTCTTTCAAGAACAATTTTTCTGCGATATCGTGGTTGCTTGCGCCTTTTGCTACCATTGCTAGAACCTCTTTTTCTCTTTGAGTAAGAGTTTCAACAGGTTCGTTTGAACTAAAAGAAATATCTACGTTTTTGACTTCTTTTTTATTCCAGTTAGAACGTCTTAAAACTGCTTCAATTCTAGCCAAAAGGTTCGGCAAAATAAATGGTTTTACGATATAATCGTCTGCACCGATTTTTAAGCCTGAAACAATTTTTTGTTCTTCGTTCACTGCCGTAAGCATTATAACAGGCAAAGTCTTAGTTTTTTCACTTGTTCTGATTGCTTTTAGAGTGTCCCAACCGTTCATATTTGGCATCATTACGTCTAAAAGTACCAAGTTTATTGACTCTGCGTCTTTTGATAATATTTTCAAAGCTTGAATACCGTCTGTTGCAACGGCAATTTCATAACCATACATTGGAAGTGCATCTTCCAAGTATTTAGGATTATCGTCAACTATCAATATTTTTGCTAATTCTGCCATTTTAGTATTCTCGCCTTAAACTATTTTGTTCTTAATTGCTTTTAGCGCTGCTTGTAGTCTATCATCGACTTCCAATTTTTGCAAGATGCTTGCAACATGCGCTTTAGTTGTGTTAATACTTATTACAAGTTCGTTTGCAATGTCTGTGTTGCTATACCCTTCTGTAATAAGTTTAAGAATTTGAACTTCTCTTGTAGTAAGATTATAGTTCGTTTTTTTAGGTGTATCCTCATACGATTGGGTGGTTGTTGCAGCTTTTAGTACGATATGCGAGATACTTGGGTCGAACCACGCGGCACCGTCAAGAACTGATTGCACAACTGACACAAGTCTTTGAGGGTTGATTTCCTTTGAACAATACGCGTTAGCGCCAGCTTTAATACTGTTTAAAACCTCTTTTTCATCGTTATGTGAGGTTAAAATTACGATTTTTATGTCCTTGTCCATTGAACGAATTTTTTTTGTTGCGTCAATTCCGTTCATATTTGGCAAGCCTAAATCCATAATAATTAAATCAATTTTTTCGTTTTGAAAAATTTCAATACCTTTTTCAGCGGAATCTGCTTCGAAAAGTTGGTTTAAAAATTCAGCATCTCCAAAAGCCGTTTTTAGTCCAAAACGAGTCAATTCATGGTCTTCAATTATAAGGATATTACTCTTTTGCGTCATAAATTTAACTCCTTCTGAGCTTCTACGCAGTTAGGGTTAAGTTTTAGACATTTTTTGAAATACATTGCTGCGGTTGGGTAATCATCTTGGCTTTTGTAGATTAAACCTTGGTAATAGTAGTATCTAAAGTCGTTTTGGTCGATATAGTACGCAGTTGATAGGTAATCTTGCGCCATTGCAAAGTTATCTCTAGAAATTTCGTATCTAGCCAAGCCAAGCCAAGCGTCAATGTATGTAATATTTATGCCAAGAGCTTTCTTCAAATAGATTAATTGTTTGAAAGGCTCCATCATTGCTACATTGTAGTATGCTTCATAAGCAGTTGTAGAAGTCTTTAGAACTTTTTCGAACAGTTCCTTAGATTTTCTTTCTTCGCCTATTTTTTGGTATGTTTGAGCGATTTTAACTTCTGCCGTTAATTTGTTATTTTCGTCTTTTTCAGCTTTTTTGTAATCTCTTAAAGCTTTTTTGTAATTTTGGTGAAGATAATTGATGTTGCCTAAAGTTAGACGAGCATTTGAGTTGTTTTTATCCTTCTTCACTGCTTTTTGAGCAACGTCTTTTGCTTTTTCATACTCCTGCATTGTTAGGTAAACTTTGCTTAAAAGAGCGTTTACTTGGGCGTTATTCTTTTTATTTTTGCCTAAAGCACTTTGAAGAGTTTTTACAGACTTGTTAAATTCACCTTCAAGATAGTAGTAATTTCCAAGGTGGTAATTTCTTTTCCAGTCTGCTTTTGCGTTTTTGTATAGAACGAACTGTTCAAGCGCGTTGATACGTCTTTGAAGTTCGTATTCTGTTAGTGTTTCTTTTTTTAATTGAGCAACAATTTTTTGCGCTTGTTGTGGTTTTAATCCATTTGCAAGAATTTGTGCTTCAAGTATTTTGTAATTCAAGTTTTGAGGGTGTTGAGTTGTCGCAACTTGAATGTATTGTTTTGCGATTTGAAGGTTATTTGCTTTGTATGCAGCGAGAGCTAGAATATAATTTGCGTAATCGAATTCTTCTAATAATTCGCTATTTTTAAGCAATTCTTGCATTGTTTCCTTGCTTTGGTCATTGAACATTATGTTTGAATAAGCTTCTGCAAGGTAAAGTTCTTCTTTATATGGCAATCTTTTCTTTGGATAAAAGAATTTTTGCATATTTTCTGCGTGATTTTGAGTTATATCTTTGTCAGAAAGTTTTTTTGTAGCTAATTGAGAAAGGTAGAAAAACCCGTAATCAGCCAATTTGCTAGACATTAATGTGTAACCAAAATCGTTTGTTTCAACGTTATCAAGTACGTATTTGAAATCATCATACGCGATTTCGACATTGCTTTCTTTGAACTTGTCAGTTGCTTTAATAAATTCGTTGAAAGCCTCAATTTGAGAGATTGTTATGTTGAAATTAATCGCAAGTTGAGTAACCTTCATTGACGGATCAAGCAAATTGATAGTTAATTTAGCAAAATCGTCTTCTGTTGATATGTTTTTTGCGAGTCCAGCTTGGGTCGCAAAAATTATTATTGCAAGTGTTAATAAGCACTTTTTAATCATTATTTGTGTCCCTTATAATTTCGTGGCCATAATAGTAAGTGTTGAATAGGCTGATAAAGTTTTGTTGAGTATTATCAAGCGTATCAGGTTCAAGTTTTAGCGTTTTATACAAGTCCTCCATTGTATATTTAGCCAAAAATTCACCGTCTTCTGGTTTTAGCACAAGATGGTTTTCTGTTAAAAATACTTTGATAATGCTTTCACAACTTAGCCCCATGAACACTTCAACAACATCACCGTCAAAGTGAGTGCCAGAGTCTTTTTTCAAGATGTCTAAAACTTTTTCAATAGGCATTTTATCACGGTAGTGTCTTTTTGATGTAATTGCATCAAAAACGTCAGACACGGCTAAAATTCTACCACCTAGAGGAATGTCTGTTCCTTTTAGTGAGCGATAATAACCGTTTCCGTCAAATTTTTCGTGATGAGAGCAAGCAATTTCGGTAACTTTTTTGAAATCGTCAGACATGTGAATTTTTTGCAAAATGTCGTGAGTAATTTCAACGTGCGATTGAATATGCTTGTATTCTTCATCAGTCAAACGACCCTCTTTTTGAAGAACTGAGTCGCGAATACCAATTTTACCGATATCGTGCAAAGTTGCAGCTTTTTCAATAATTTGAACTTCTCTATCAGTCATATTCATAGCTTTTGCAATCAATGAAGAATACATTCTTACACGGCTAGAATGACCTGCTGTAATCTTATCGCGGGCATCGATAGAGGCTGCAAGTGTTTCAATAAAGCTTTCGAAAATAACTTTTTGCTCATCTAACATTTCTTTTTGTTTTTTGAAAAGTTGAGCGTTTTCCAACGCGATACCAGCTGATGAACCGATTGCAACCAGTAAATCTTCATCTTCATCAGAGAAACATCCTTCAAGTTTGTTCAAAACTTGAAAAGCGCCAATGATTTCTTGTTGAAGGTTTTTGATTGGCATACATAAAATTGTTTTTGTCTTATATCCAGTTTGATTGTCGATTTCAGGGTTAAAACGAGAATCGTTGTAGGCATCTTTGATGTTGATTGTTTCGCCTGTTTTTACGCAGTGACCTGCAAGTCCTTTGTCGGCAGGGAAACGAATTTCAGAATTTTCAAGACCTAGCGCAACTTTTGACCAAAGTTCGTTATGTTCCTTGTCGAATAAAAATACAGTACAACGGTCTGCTTGAATAGCCTCTTTTGTTTCTTCTGCGATAACTCTTATCAATTCATCAATATTTGTTTCGGCTGAAATTGATTGACCGATTTTTACTAAAGCAACAAGTGGGTCGCGTTTGTTTGATAACAAGCCTTGCGACATTGCTTGAACTTCGTTCAATTCCTCCGTAATTCTATCTAACAAATTCAAATCATCTTGCTTAAAAGCTAGATTTTTAGCGTTATTAAAGTAAGATTTAGATAATTCATAGCTTTTTTCGTACTTGTGAATTATACCCAAAATGTACTCTACAAAAGTTTTTGCAGTGCAATCTTGTGTATATAAAGCCAAATACTTTGCATCTTCTAGCAAATCAAGTGCAGTTTTGTAGTTATTTTTATCCTTCAAATAACTAAGCGCACCTTTTAAAGCCAAGCATAATGCAGTTTTGCTACCATTATTTGTGTTTCTGAAAATAGGTTGAGCTTCGTTCAATAAATTTTCGCACATTGAAAAATTGTTTTTATTAAACTCTTTAATCGCCGTGTTTATTAGGTTTGAAGCGTATTCAATCTCTTTATTTTCTGATAAATTAATTGTTTCCATATAAGTACCTTAATTTTATGTATATTTTTATTGTACAATATATATTGGAATAATTCAAAACATTTATAAATAATTTATACGGAGAATATTCGGTGAACAAAATAACAATTTTAATTCCAGTTTATAACGAAGTTTCAACTTTAAGACAAATCCTTGAAAAGGTTGAAAATGCTGATTTCTGCGGATTAGAAAAAGAAATTATTTTGATTGACGATTGTTCTGATGACGGAACAAAGGAAATTTATCCGTCTTTACCATATAAAGTTTTGTATCATGATGTAAATCAAGGTAAAGGTGCATCTCTAAGAGATGGGTTTAAAGAAGCAACTGGGGATATCATAATTATTCAAGATGCGGACTTGGAATATGATCCAGTTGATTACAAGGATTTGATTAAATTAATTTTGGACGGAAAAGCTGATGTGGCTTATGGTTCAAGACTTAACGGCGGTAAACCTTCAAGAGCGTTTATGTTCCACCACTTGCTTGGAAATAAACTGCTAACTCTTGTTACAAATGTTTTATACAACACGACTCTAACAGATATGGAAACTTGTTACAAAGCTTTCAGAGCTGATTTTATAAAGGATATAGAGATTAAGTCAAATAGGTTTGATTTTGAACCTGAAATTACTGCAAAAGTTCTTAAAAAAGGCGCAAGATTGTACGAACTTTCTATTTCTTACTATGGCAGAGAATTTGCTGAGGGTAAGAAAATTACATGGAAAGACGGTTTTCACGCGCTTTGGGCTTTGATTAAATTTAGGTTTGTTGACTAATTTGAAAAATCTCTTATTCCATGGTAAATTGAAATCCAGATAGGAGTCCGAAATGAAAAATTTAGTAGTAGGCGCAGGTTTGACAGGCGCTGTGATAGCCGAAAGAATTGCTACAATGCTTGGTGAAGAAGTTACTGTTATTGATAGAGCTTCACACGTTGGCGGTATGCATTATGATTACGTGGACAAAGAAACAAATATTCTTGTTCATTCAAAACACGTAAACTTTTTGCACACTGAACATAAATTCATTTGGGATTATCTATCAAAATTCTCAAAATTAATGCCAGTATCCTTTAAACCGAGTGTTCGTATTCAAGGCAAAAACGTTTCTATGCCTTTGTGTTTGAGCACGATTGAAGCACTTTTTCCAGAAGATTTTGGGAAAAAATTAGAAAATAAATTAATCGCAAAATTCGGTTATAACAAGCAAATTACACTTGCTGAAATGTATAGAAATATGGACGAGGATTTGAAATTCTTGGCTGATTATTTCTATGAAAATGTGTTTAAACCATACACAATGAAACAATGGGGTGTGGATGAAGATGCGCTTCCTGATTGTGCTGACACTTATTACCCATTCTACGTAAGTTTGGATGATAGATATTATAAAGAAAAATATGTCGCAATCCCTGAAACTGGTTGGACAGAGTTAATTGAAAATATCTTGAAAAATAACAAAAATATAAAACTTAAATTGAATACTGATTTTTCAGATATTAACCCTGCAAAATTCGATAGAATTTTCTTCACAGGTTCAATTGATGAATATTTTGACTACAAACACGGCGAATTGCCTTACAGAAGCGTAAGAATGGACATTGATAGCAAAATTTACGAACCAAATTGTCATTGTGGCGCATATAACTGGCCTTATGAGTATGATTTTATAAGGGCTCACGTATTTGCAGATTATATCCCTGATAAATCATATTCTGGAAATAAAGATATTATTGGTTATGAGTATGTTGAAAAATTTGAATTAGGCAAAAATGAAAGATTTTATCCAGTAAATAATCTTGTTTCAAATGAAATTTTGGCAAAATATGCAGAAGATGCAAGTTTGCTAGAAAATGTTTATTTTGCTGGTCGTTTAGGTGAATTTAAGTATTATGAATCTGACGAACTTGTAAGACGCGCATTCGAAATAGTTGCGTCCCTGGTTGCAAAAAACGAAATTGCAGAAGAAATAGTTGAAATTGTTGAAGATTTTGTTGATGCAGACAATTTTGAGGTTGATGACTAGAAAATGAACGAAGAATATCTTTCATACGTTGATTATTTGAAATCAGTTAATTTTTCTGAAAAATTAGAGGTTTTGAAAGAAAAATACGCTGGTAAAAAAATTCTTCTTTACGGAACAGGCGCTTTTCTTGACGCAGTTTTGGATAACTACGAGATTTCAGAATATTTGAACGTTATTGGAATAAGTGACAAACGTCTAGAAAATTCTGAAATTAATGAATATAAAGGGTTTAATTTCTACAAAACGACTGCACTTCGCGCTTTGAATTTTAATGTTGTTTTGGATACGAGTGTTTTGTTTGAAAAAACTGCAAAATTCTTGAAGAAAAACTTTTTAATAAAGAAAACAGTGAAGGTTGAACCGATTATTCAAATTTCGCTTAACGAACATTTAAACAACTTTTTTGATAAACAAACTGCAATTTTTAAGTATTTGATTGCGTCTAAAAATCTTTTGAATACTGTATTGTACTCGTTTATTTGTACAACAGAAGAAATTGTTTCAAAAACAAATTACATTAAAAAAATTGCGGATTTAAGAAAATCTGATAGACAAATAAGAACGGCATTTGTTTGCTCAAACCCTGATGATACTTCGTTTATGGGCTTGTATAATTTATTATATTTTGACAAATCCTTCAAATTATTCCCTGTGATTTTAATTCCAGATAATTTGCTAGAATCTGATTCTATAAATGAAGAAAATATGCAAAAGAAAATTGAACATTTTAAAGATTTTAAAGCAGATTTGATAGACGGATATGACAGGGAACTTCACGAAATACCTGCATTACACGCATTTAAGCCAGATTTAGTTTTCTATCAAAATCCAATTTATATTAAGGATGATTTTACACCTGCAAAAATGTCGAAAAACGTATTATGCTTTACTGTTCCGTATAACATCAAAAATTCTGATTTTACGGCAATTGGTTCAAAATTTTACAGAAAACAGGTTGCAAATATGTGGCGAGTGTTTGTGAACGATGCCGAGGATAAAGATTTTTACTCACAATATACTGATTTGACTAGAAAAAACGTAGTAGTCGAGGTTAAAAACAAGTCAAACGCTGGTATCGTTGCGTATTTGCTAAAAACTTTGAACAGAGATTAGTGCAAAATTTTGTCAGCAGAGTTAACGAATAAATTTACCCATTCGTGGCATTTTTGCGTATCAAGAGATTCAATTGAACCTCCGCTACGGTCTTCGTGACCACCTGCAACAAGTTCAGGGCAAGTAGTAGTTTTGATGTTGTCTATGATTTGTTTTGCGTAATCTTCTTTTGTTTGAATACTCATTTTGTAGTTGCCAGTATTTGTAGGATAAAATACTGCAACTGCGTCAATATTGCCGTTGTTAAGCATGTTTTTTCTGAATTGTTGTAAAACTTTTTTGCAACGAGTAGTATCCTTGCCTAAATCAGCCCATTCTTTGTCATTTGGAGTGATTTCAATGTAAGCAAATTTACCATTTTTTGAATATTGAGTTTTTTCGTTAAGTGTTTTTGAAAAAGCGATTTCTTTTTCTGTTAATTTTGTTTTGTCGGCAAAGTGTTTTAAAACAGCGAACTTATCGAAAACGCTCATGTGTCCAAGAACATTTTTCATAACTTCTTTAGTGTTGCCAAAATCGTTTAATTTTTCTGAAACTCTAACCTTACCACGTTTGCTAACCTTGGTAATTCCATCTTTTGAAGTGTCATCAAGCATACCTGCAAATAATGAACGAGCTTCTTCGTGAGTTGCGCGGTGACCTATTGCGTCAAAAAATCTTGAAATGATTGCGCAATTTGATTTTGCAGAAGAATCAATGTAGTAATTTTGAGCCTTCAAGTCAGGTAATGATTGAGTCTTAGCGTATGATTCAGTAATTTTGTTGTAGTTTTTTGTGATAAGTTGATTGTCATTGTGGTGGTCGAAACCAACAATTTTGTTGCCATAGCCTTGAAGATATTTTAAAACGTTTGAAGAAACTCTATTTGGAGAGCTGAAATCTACGCACAAGGCTAAGTCTGATTTTGCAGTATTTTTGTTTATTTTAGTATCTTGAACGATGTTGTATTTTTGAGTGTCATATTTGTAGTTGTCTTTGCCCCCAGAAACGATAATTCTAGGTTTAACGCCTTGGCTTTGCAAATATGAATACATAGCTTTTGCACTGTTGAAAGTATCTTCATCACTAGATGTGTGGCAGAAAATATCAACAGATTTTGCAGATTTTAATTTGTTATCAATATATTCAGCACAATTTTTAGGCATGACATTAGCCGTAAAATTAGGTTGAATATTAGACTTTAAGCTATTTATAATCATATCTACACAAAACTACTACTCTTATATAAAGTATTTTTCTTCATGAAAATTGCCATGGAAAAAGGTGAATAGTGAATAGTGAGTTGTGAGTAGTCATGTCATCCTGAACTTGTTTGACAAAGCGAACAAAAAATATGTCATCCTGAACTTGTTTCAGGATCTCATCAATGGCAAGATGCTGAATATAGAACTACCATTCCAAACAAGTTCATTTGGCGCTTCAGCATGACAAAATTGCGTCATACCGCACAAACGAAGTGCGTTGCGGTATCTTTTGGATTGCCACGTCCTCACGTTGTTCGTCCTCGCAATGACAATAATTCGAAAATAACAATAAAAAAGCCACCTTGTAGGTGGCTGAAAACTTTGTATAGGACTCTGCCGAACAAAACAATTGATAATCGTTTGTGAGAGGGGAAATAAGCACGGAACGTAGTTCCGTTTTATTTCCTGACCGCAAAAAAAAACCACCTAAGCGGTGGTTATAAATTTTGTGTATAGGGAAGGAAATAAGGAAAATTTTCATTTATTCTTAAGAGAATAAGTTGAATGTTTTGTCAACATTATCTTTGATTAATGATTTGATAGAATCTTGTTCAGTTTTTAAAGCTGAGTGTTCAGTATCTAATGCTTTCAAATCGTTATCTAATAATTTTTCTTTGTTGTTGATTTTTAAAGTTGCAGCGTTGTATTCAGCTTCAGCTTTAGCTAATTCAGTAGAGTCTGATTCAACAGCTAATTGTTTGTTGCTAGAAGTTGAAGTATCAAACCAACCTGTTTTTTCTGCGCCATCAGCGTCAGTTCTTGTTGTGTTTTCTTGTAACATATATTCACCTGATTCTAACATTTCATATAATTCAGATTCAGAATATGTTGTAGGAACTTGTTTACCATTAGTAGAAACTAATCTGAATTGATCTTTAAGGATACCGTTCATATTTTGTGAATTTAAAGAATATTTAATAGCGTTGCCACCTTTATCGTAAGAGTTGAAAGTTAATTTAGTTTTATTCAACGCTTGAGTATATTTGTTAGCAACTTGTTCAGATTCGTCTGACAATCTAACTTTTGTATTTGAAATTTGTTGAGATTTGTACTCAACGTCGTTCATTCTTGCTGTGATAGATAATAATCTTGCTTGTGATGCTGACATTCCCATAGTGCTAACTCCTTATATTAAGTTTGCTTTTCCCTTACATA
>CAVCIX010000046.1:0-13500 GCA_963602505.1 Anaerovoracaceae bacterium
AGACGGCTTAGGGTATGATGATTGCAAACTAGGGTTTAGAGCTGCAGCTGCGGTTTTAGGCTATATTTGGGAAACCTTAAAAGATAGCTTTCCAAAATTTGAAAATATAGAATCTTATGTACTTTCAGAATATGTTTTGATTGATTCAAGCACAAGAAAAAACTTGGAATTAGTTGAAACTTTGCGTGAAAAAAATAAATATGGTTCACTTTTGTGGGCATTAGATAAAACTAAAACAAACATGGGCGCAAGACTTCTTCGCTCTTGGATTTGTCAACCTTTGAAGGATGTTAGTGAGATTAACAAACGCTTGAATTTTGTTTCTGAATTAATCGATTTGGAAGAAACTAGATTGGGCATATCTGATGTTTTAGAACAAATTTATGATATCCAAAGACTTGCAACAAGATTGAGCAATGGCTCAGTTAGTCCGCGTGATTTTATTGGATTAAAACTTTCTTTACAAAGAGTTCCTGAAATTTTGAATTTGGTTGCAACAATTAATACTGATTTATTTGACGATGTTAAGTTATTTGCTACTGAGTTGACTGATTTTGCTGATATTATAGACAGAACAATTCAAGAAAATCCGCCAATATTGTTAAAAGAAGGCGGTATTATAAAAGAAGGTGTAAATGCCGAATTAGACTACCTAAACGACCTGTTAACAGGTGGTGAAAATTGGCTAAGACAGTATGAAGAAACTGAAAAAGAAAAAACAGGCATAAAAACATTAAAAATAGGTTACAATAAGGTTTTTGGCTACTTTATTGAGGTTACAAATACAAACTTGAATATGGTTCCAAACTCATATATCCGTAAACAAACCTTGTCAAACGCAGAACGATTTATAACTGATGATTTAAAACATCACGAGGACGAGGTTTTGAACGCTCAATTTAAAGCTAGAGAGTTAGAATACAAGTTATTTAACGATTTTAAAGATTATTCAAAAGAATTTGTTTCAAAAGTTAGAACTTTTGCTGAAAGTGTTGCAAAATTAGATGTTTTGAACTCATTTGCAACAACGGCTTTAGAAAATAATTATGCACGTCCAGAGTTAGATGAAAGCGGTGATTTTGTTGTTAAAAACGGTCGTCACCCAGTATTGGAACTTATCTTGCCATTAGGTGAATACGTTGCAAATGACTTAGATTTAGAGGCAAATTCAGTAAATGACAAAACTCAATTTATGATTTTGACTGGTCCGAACATGGCTGGTAAATCTACTTTTATGCGTCAAAATGCGTTGATTGCTTTAATGGCTCAAATTGGTTCTTATGTTCCAGCAGATAGCGCAAAAATTGGCGTCGTTGATAAAATATTTACCCGTGTTGGTGCAAGTGATGATTTAACTCTTGGTCAATCAACGTTTATGGTTGAAATGGTTGAAACTGCTTATATTCTAAATTCAGCAACAGAAAAAAGTTTGATTTTACTTGATGAAATTGGCAGAGGTACAAGTACTTATGACGGCGTTGCGATTGCTTGGGCGGTTGCTGAATATATTGCAACAAAAATAAAAGCAAGATGCATTTTTGCAACTCATTACCACGAATTGAACGTTATGACTCAATCTTATCCGCAAATTAAAAATTATCGTATAACAATTTCAGAAAACGACGGCGAAATTATTTTCTTAAGAAAGATTGTTCAAGGTGGGGCAAGCAAAAGTTATGGTATTCAAGTAGCAAAGATGGCTGGTTTACCACAAGCGGTTTTAGATCGTTCTAATGAATTGATGTATAAACTGCAAAAAAATCATTCAAAAAATCTTACATCTAAAAAATCTCAAAAAGCAGAAATTGATGTTCCGCAATTAAATCTATTTTAAAAAATAGTTACAATAATTGTATATATTTCTTTTGCGTGATAATATTAAGTAAAATAAACACAAAAGGAGTAATTATGGGATTATTAGACAAAAAACCAGAAAAAATCATAAAAGACGCACTAAAAGTTCTAAATAAAAAACAACTTTCATTAATTGTTCACGGAAGTAGTTTTCCAGATGTAGAGGGTGAAGACACTGCTTACGGTACTTACAATTCAAATGGTGCAAAAAAATTAATCGATTCAATTTCAGGCGTATTTACATCAATTCAATTGGGTCCAAATGGTAAATTGAAATCTTGTGATAGTTCACCTTACACAAGTACAATTTTCTCTGGAAACCCTTTATTTATTGATTTGAAACAATTAACAACTGAAAAATGGGATTATATTTTATCAAACGAAACTTTTGAAGCTATCGTAAACGAAAATCCTAACAAAGGAGTAAATAAAACTGCATTCACTTATGCATATCGTCGTCATGATGATGCTTTGAGTGAAGCTTACGATAATTTTAAAAAGTCTGAAAATCTTAAAAAACGTCAAAAACAATTTGAAATTTATAAACACGATAACGCTTCTTGGTTAGACAAGGATGCTTTATACCAAGCTTTATCAGTAGATAACGGAAACGATTACTGGCCATTATGGAAATCAGAAGTGGATAAAAATTTATTCAATCCGAAATCTATTGAAGAAAGAATGGAATATGCAAAACGTATTGAAGAAATTGAAAATAAATATGAAAGAGAAATCGATTTATACAAATTCTGCCAATTCGTTTTAAACTGTCAATCAGAAGAAACAAAGGCTTACGCTGACAAGAAAAAAATCAAAATGATTGCAGATAGACAAGTTGCGTTCTCAGATAGAGATATTTGGGCATACCAACAATACTTCTTAGATGGTTGGTGCTTAGGTTGCCCTCCTGATTATTTCTCAAAAGATGGTCAAGCTTGGGGCTTCCCAGTAATGGATCCTGAAAGCTTGTTTAATCCTGACGATTCACTTGGTGAAGGCGGAAAATTGATGAAGGAATTATTCAAAAAAATGTTCCGCGAAAATAAAGGTGGCGTAAGAATTGACCACATTGTAGGCTTAATCGACCCTTGGGTTTACAGAGCTGGTAAAAAACCTAAAATTGAAGAAGGCGCAGGAAGATTGTATTCTTCACCTGAACACGAATTCTTATCTAAATATGCGGTAATTGATAAAGAAGATTTAGACTTAGACGTTACTGCTGATAACGAGTTACGTGTTAAAACTTTAAACAAAAAACAAATTAAAAAATACGGTAGATTAATTGAAAAAATCGTTATTGCTGCAGCAAAAGAAGAAGGTTTAAACAAAAATTCTATCATTTGTGAAGACTTGGGTACATTAACAAACCCAGTAGCAGCAGTATTGAAGGAATATGGCTTGTTGGGTATGAGATTAACTCAATTTGTTGTGCCTGAAAAAGAAGACCACCCATACAGATGTAAAAACATTACAGAAAAATGTTGGGCTATGGTTGGTACTCACGATAACAGACCAATTGCAATGTGGGCTGATGAGTTAGTAAATACTCATGAAGGATATTTGCACGTAAAAGCCTTGGTTGAAGATTTATTCGATTACGTAGAAAACAAAGACGATGTTATTGTTAAAATGACTCAAGATGCTGACATTTTGGCAAAAACAAAACTTATTGAAATCTTTGCATCAAAAGCAGAAAATGTTCAAATCTTCTTTACTGATTACTACAATGTAAAAGATGTATATAACGTTCCAGGAACATCAGGTGATGCAAACTGGTCATTAAGACTTCCTAATAACTTTGAAAGCTTAAATAAAATAGACTTACCTGAAATCTTGAAGGTAGCTATTGAAGCTCGTGGTAAAGAATTTGCGTCTAAACACTCAAAATTGATAGAAAGTTTGAATAATATATAGTTATGATTAAAAAGTTAAGTATAGTTTTAGCATTAATATTATTGTTACCTACATACGCATCTGCGTTAGTGGCAAATGAGGCTCGTCTTGAATATAACAAGGGTGTTGACTATTATAAAATTGGTCAATACGAAAAAGCCGCAGAATACTTTAGAAGTGCAATTAATATAAGCCCAGACTATATTGACGCATACTATGATTTAGGCAGTATTTTAGAGTATTTAAAACAATATGACTCTGCTCTTACTGTGTTTGAACAAATTGTAATCAGACAACCTGATGACTACGAAGCAGTATATAAAGCCGCAAATGTCGCTTTTATTTTGGGACAATATGACAAGGCTTTAAAATATATCTCAATTATTCCAAGAAGTTCAAGACAATACGACTTGGCTCAAACTCTTGCAAGAAAAGCTAAAGCTACAAATGTTGGCGGTAGAGATATAAAAGTTCCACTTCAATCAATAGACACAAGCAAATTCCCTCAAAATTCGTTCTTGTTTGAAGGTATTCAAGGACCTACAGGCATGGTTACTGATGATTTTGGAAATCTTTATGTTGCTTGCTATTCAGATAACGCGATTACAAAAATATATCCAGATGGTCGCAGAGTAATTTTTGCAAAAGACAAAAAGATTAATGGTCCAATTGGTCTTGCAATAGACGTTGCAGGCAATTTGTATGTCGCAAATTATGCAAATAACAATGTTTTGAAAATAACAAAACAAGGTGTTATAAAAGTCTTGATTGCAAATATTGATAAACCGTACGGCTTGTATTTAAGCGGAAATATGTTATATATTTCTTCTCAAGGCTCTAATTCTGTTCTTCGCTACAAACTTCAAAAGTAAGATTTTTTAATATGTTTGAAACAGAGTAAGATTTGTTTAAAGTGAAGAAATGCAAACCTTTTACGCCGTTTTCAATAAGCTGCGCGCATTGTTCTGTTGCAAAATCAATGCCTAATTTTTTGATGTCATCCTTGTTATCCTTGAATTTTTCAAGGTTTTCCATTAATTTTTTAGGAACTGTTACTTTTGCTAAAGATAGCATTTTATCTAATTGTTGATAGCTTAAAATCGGTAAAATTCCTGCAATAACTGGAACTTTTATGTTTTCTTTTTCTAATAATTCGATATATCTAAAAAATTTGTCGTTATCAAAAAACATTTGAGTAAAAATAGCGTCTGAACCAGCATTTATCTTTCGTTTTAGATTTTTAATATCTGTTTGCAAGTCAGGTGCTTCGATATGTCCTTCAGGATAACCTGCGACTGCGATTGAAAAGTTTGTTTCTGATTTTAAATATTCAACAAGTTCATTTGCGTATCTAAAATCACGGTGGCAAACTAAGCAATCTTGCGGTTCATCACCTTTTAGGGCTAAAATGTTTTCAATATTTAATTTGCTTAATTCGCTCAAATATTTGTTAATCTGCTCTTTGTTTGAGCAAACGCAGGTAAAATGTGGCATAACGTTAAATTTCTTTGCGCAAAGTTCTTGAACAATTTCTAACGATTGAGCTTTGTTTGAACCTCCTGCGCCGTAAGTTACAGAGATTAGGGCAGGTGAAAATTTGTTTAATTCTGCGATTTCTGAGTATAATTTTTCAGTCTTTTCGCCTGTTTCGTCGTTTTTAGGCGGAAAAATTTCATACGATATAACGGTTTTATTATCTTGAGAATAAATGTCTTTTAGGTTCATGATGAAAGTATTATATCACAATTTATTAACCTGTACACTTGAAAAGTTTTAAAGCATGTGACATAATAGTATTACTTTGCATAGATGTTTATTTTGTTCCTACATTTTTAATTAAAGGGAGAATTGACTCTACTGGCATTGAAGTATACCGACCGATAACCTTGTGTTATACGCCAGTCGGAAACGGATTAGTCAAGGCGTTCACCCACCTGCGAGACTACGCAGGCAACAAAATCGCATTTGTGCAAAGTTCTTTTTTTATTTTATTTTTTATGATATCATTTTTCTAGACTATTACACTATAGGGGTATGAAAAATGATTATAATTATGGAACCTGGTACGTCAGAAGATAATATTCAAAGAGTTGTAAAAACTCTTGAAAAGCATGAATTTAGAGTTGTGCTAAACAGAGGCGATTTAATGACAGTTATCGCAGCAATTGGCGATAAGAGATTATTTGACCCACATGCTTTAGGTTCATTGGAAGGCGTAAGAGAAGTAAAAGTTATTACAGAACCATATAAATTGGCTTCAAGAGAAGGCAAAAGCAAAGACACTGTTGTAAAATTTGACAATGGCGTTATGGTTGGTGGTTTAGAAAGACCAGTTATTATTGCAGGTCCTTGCTCAGTTGAACCTGAATACCAAGGCTTGTTAGATGTAGCTTATGCGGTTAAAGAAATGGGTTGCCAATTCTTAAGAGGTGGCGCATTCAAACCAAGAACTTCACCTTATGATTTCCAAGGTTTGGAAGAAAAAGCTTTGATTTATCTTGCAAGAGCAAAAGAAAAAACAGGCTTGTTAGTTGTTTCTGAATTAATGGATTCATCTGATATGCCAATGTTTGAAACTTACGTTGACGTAATTCAAATTGGTGCAAGAAATATGCAAAACTTCTCATTGTTGAAGGCAGTTGGTAAATCTAAAAAGCCAGTATTATTGAAACGTGGTGGCGCATCAACTATTAGAGAATTCTTACTTGCAGCAGAATATATTATGTGTAACGGTAATGAAAACGTTATTCTTTGCGAACGTGGTATCAAGAGTTTTGACCAATCATTCACAAGAAACGTACTTGATATTTCAGCAGTTCCAGTAATCAAAAAATTATCACATCTTCCAATTATTGTTGACCCAAGCCATGCAACAGGTAGAAGATATTTGATTGAACCAATGTCAAAAGCTGCATTGATTGCAGGCGCACACGGTATTATGATGGAGGTTCACCACGACCCTGATAACGCATCCTCAGACGGTGCTCAAAGCTTGTCAATCGAACAATTTACAGATGTTGTAAAACGTATTAATAAATTAATCGGTCGTATCGACTACGATAACAGAATGGCAAAACAAGAGTTAGAGGTAACTGAATAAAGTTTAAAGATGGTACTTTAGGTTGCCTTTCAACCTTATTCCACAATAACAATATCTACTTTTTTGTCGTGGGGTTCTGTTGGAATTTCTTCAACAATTAGCTCTTTGGGTAAGCATACAATGGTTTTTGCATCAGTGTGCGTAATCAATCTATCGTAAAAACCCTTGCCATAGCCTAATCTATAATTGTTTTTATCTGCCATTAATGCAGGTACAAGGATTAAATCCAAAATTTTTGCAGAAACAGCTGCAGTTCTTGGTTCTTTTACTCCAAACGCTTTAACTTCAAGCTTATCACCTTTTTTGTAAGGGCAAACATTTAGCGAAAGTCCGTTCATACGCGGTAAATAGAAGTTTTTGTCCTCTGTCAAAAGTTCAAGCAAGTCGATTTCGTCTTTTAGCGGATAAAATATCATAACGTTTTTTGCAGTTTTAAATTCCTCGCTATTTCGGATTTTTTCGCACAAAATATGGCTGATATTTTTGATATCAAGCCCTTTTCTGATAGTTTTTGCTTTTATTCGTAAGTCTGTTTTTTTCTGCATATTTTTAATATATAATAAATCTAGTTATGGTACAAGAAGATTCAAATTTGTTTAACCCCCAATGGGCAAAACACGGTTATATTCAAGTTTATACTGGAAATGGAAAAGGTAAGACAACTGCGTCATTAGGACTTTGTATGCGCGCTTTGGGACGTAATTGGAAGGTGCTTTTGGTTATGTTTACCAAAGGTGGCGATAATTATGGCGAACTTATTTCTTTCAAAAAACTTTCTAAAGAAATTAACGACAATTTGACTATTGTTCAAGCTGGTTTGGACAGAATTGTTTATTCTAATAACGCAAACGACAAGGACAAACAGGCTATTCAAAATGGTTGGAAAATAGTTAAAGAAGCTATTAAAAATAATCAATACAACCTTATTATTATGGACGAAATCAATATTTGTCTTGATTTAGGTATGTTAGACTTGCAGGATGTAGTTGAAACGCTAAAAAATAAACCTGAAGAAATGGAAATTGTACTTACAGGCAGAAACGCGAAAAAAGAAGTCATTGATATTGCGCATTTGGTATCAAAAATCGAACCAGTTAAACACTACTGGGATACAGGAGTTGTCGCAAGAGAAGGTATTGAGTACTAAAGTGTTTTAATCATATCAACAATTTCTTTTACAGAGGTAGAATTTTGTACAATAAAGAAATTTTGATGAGTTTTCTCTCTTACGTAGTCTAAGTTTTTGCCGTCTAAAAAGTCTTCAGAAAAGGCTTTTAGCATAATTGATGGAATAATTGTAATATCTGATTTTTTGTCTTTTATTGCATTAATTAAATCGTCGCTAGTGATTAAGCCAGCAACGGTGATGTTATTGCCCCAATAAGTTGATTTTACTGGAACACATTCGCAAGTTAAGTTTTTAACGTTTTCGTTTAATTTTTCGCAAACTTTTTTTATCGCATATTCTGCTGCGAATGAGGTTGCGAAGGTTATTTTTGTTTCTTTTTTGATTGATTTTGGAAGTTTTAATTTTTCAAATTCATCAAGTAAAAGTCTTAAAGTTCCAACGCCGTCGCTCAATTGAGAGAAATTTCCATAATATTTAGTTGGTGGAATTTCTTCCCCAGCAAGCAAAAAGAACTCATCAGAGCAACATACTCCCTTGTATTTTGATGAAATTTTTAAAGTTTCTTTTGCAACTTTTTCATCAACTTGTCTAAGCATATTATCTTTTCTAAATTGAGTTAGACCCACAGGAACGATTGCAATTGACAAAACGGCACTCTTTAATGAGGTTAAGTCCTTCAAAGTTCTATCTAATTCCGCACCGTCATTGAAATCTGGGCAAAGAACGATTTGACAATGGAATGGAATTTCTTGTTTTTTTAACCATTTCAAATTGTCCATAATCTTTCCCGCATTTGGGTTTCTAAGCATTTTTACGCGTAGTTCAGGGTTTGTTGTATGAACAGAAACATACAATGGTCCCAAATGCATTCTTGCGATGCGGTTTTTGTCCTCTTCCTTTAAGTTTGTAAGAGTTACATAAGTGCCTTGCAAATATGAAAGTCTGTAATCGTCGTCCTTGATATATAGTGTATCTCTTAACCCTTTTGGTTGTTGGTCAACGAAGCAAAAAATACATTTGTTTAAACAAGGTTTAATTCTGTCAAAAACGGCTGATTCAAAGATTATGCCTAAAGGTTCGTCATACTCTTTTTCGATTTCAATATCTTCTAGTTCGCCATTTAATTTCTTAATTGAAAGAGTTAAAAACTCAGTTTTGCAATAAAAATTGTAATCAATCAAATCGGTAAGTTCGCAACCGTCGATTGAAAGGATTTCGTCGCCTGCTTCTAATTCTATTTCATCTGCAATTGAGCCTAATTCAACATCACTAACTATTGCGGGCATTTTCCTTCTCCAAGTTTTCGATTAGTGATATTAAATTTTGATATTCACACAAAGTATTATCTAAAACGACTCTTTGGTAGAACGTAAGTGGCGTGTATTCGTCGTTAAGAGTGTTTTCTGCTGAAAATTTATGCTCCATTGCGCGAAGTTTTAAATTTGCAAAAAGTTTTTCGCATTCGTCTTTTGATAAAAATGATGCGCAAGATAGCTTTATTCTTGCATTAGAGAAGAATTGAATTGGGTTTTCTGATAGATTTTCTAACAACATATTTTTCAATTCTTGCAAACCGTCGTTTGTTATTGAATAAAATCCAGATTGTTTGCCACCTTCAGACATTGCACGACGTGAGCGAATAAGTCCGTCTGCTTCAAGTCTTTTTAGAGCTGGTTTAATCGCACCAAAGCTAGGCTTTGTGTAGGCAGAAAAAGCGTCAGAAATAGCTTTTTGAATGCCGTACATCGTTAATTCTCTTTTTATTAGCAAAAATAGTATTAATTGTTCTAACATATCCATATTCTAGCATAAAAATTTGGAGAATTTTATGTTTAGATTATAATAATTATGTACTTATAAATAGCAGGATTTTATGGAAACATTAGCAAATTTAGAAAATATTAACGAAATTGTGAAAGACACAGGGCTTCAACATATTGCGATTATTATGGACGGCAATAGACGTTGGGCAAAACAAAAAAACTTGCCTTCTGCAATGGGTCATAAAAAAGGTGTTGATGCTTTAAAAGAAACACTTAGAGCTTGTGATGATTTTGGCGTAAAATATTTGACTGTTTATGCGTTTTCAACAGAAAACTGGAAAAGAAAGCAAGAAGAAGTTGATTTTTTAATGGATTTATTCTGCAAAACCTTAAAAAATGAAACTCTTGAAATGCATCAAAAAAATGTTGTAATCAGCTTTATTGGTGATATTTCAAAATTATCTCCAAAATTGCAAGAAATTTTACACGAATCGACTGAACTAACGAAGGACAACACAGGTGTTCATTTGCAAATTGCTTTTAACTATGGCTCTCGCGATGAAATTGTTCATGCGGTTAAAAATATTGTTAAAAAAGGTATTCCAGCCGATAAAATTACAGAGGATTTGATTTCTTCTGAATTATACACATCTGGTACTCCAAACCCTGATTTGCTTATCAGAACTGGCGGAGAGATGAGAATTTCAAACTATTTATTATGGCAAATTGCATATTCTGAATTTTATGTTACACAACAATTTTGGCCAGAATTTGGCAAAGATGCTTTGGCGCAAGCTATTATTGAGTTTAAAAATCGTCAAAGACGTTTTGGGGTTTAGTAATGAAAATAGTTTTTGCAACTGCCAACCCGCATAAATTACAAGAAGTGAACGCTATTTGCAAAGGTTCAGGTTTAGAATTTACCTTGCCAGCAGAAGGTTTTAATCCCGTTGAAAATGGTAGTACCTTTGAAGAAAATTCTTTAATTAAAGCAAAAGAAGCGTTTAGAGTGTCAAAAACTTTTTCGCTAGCTGATGATTCAGGTCTTTGCGTGGAAGCTTTAAATGGTGCTCCTGGACTTTATTCAGCTAGATATGCAGGAACTCAAGACGAAAAAATTGAAAAAATTCTTGCAGAATTAAGTGATAAAGAAAATAGAAAAGCAAAATTTGTTTGTTGTATGACGCTTTTGAACGACAAGGGCGAAATGATTTATCAAACAACTGGCGAATGCCACGGCTCAATTGTTAAAGAGCGAAAAGGTATTAATGGATTTGGCTATGACCCAGTGTTTTTAGTTGACGGATACGAAAAAACAATGGCTGAATTATCTGAAGATGAAAAAAATAAAATTTCTCACAGAGCCAACGCTTTAGCAAAAGTTTTAGATTTTATAAAAAAAGATTTAATATAACGTAAAATCTAATGATTAAAAAAAATGTTAATTATATAATAAAGATATAAAAGATTTATGAAAGGATTTTAAATGATTAACAATGAAGTATATCAACAATTGGAAAGAGAAATTAATCCAACACACGATATAAAACTTTTTGCAGGTCGTTCAAACCCAAAATTAGCACAAGAAGTTGCTGAAGCTTTGGGTACAACTATCGGACCTATGGTTATCAAAGATTTTGCTGACGGCGAAATTTATGTTCAAGTTAAAGACAGTGTTAGAGGCGATGATGTATTTATTATTCAACCTCTTTGCAAACCTGTTAACCAAAATTTAATGGAATTATTGATTATTATTGATGCGTTCAAACGTGCAAGCGCAAAATCAATTACTGCGGTTATTCCATACTATGGTTATGCAAGACAAGACAGAAAAACTTCTGGTAGAGAAGCTATTACTGCAAAATTGGTCGCTGACTTATTAACAACTGCTGGTTGCAACAGAGTTTTAGCCGTTGACTTACACTCAGGTCAAATCCAAGGTTTCTTTAATATCCTTGTTGACCACATTTTCGCAACATCAATTTTAGTAAATCATATTAAAAAATTGAACTTAAACCCTGATGATATGGTTGCAGTAAGCCCTGATACAGGTGGTGTTCAAAGAGCAAGACACTTTGCAAAAGATTTAAGTTGCTCTCTTGCAATTATTGATAAACGTCGTGACAAACACAACGAGGCTATCGCAAATTGCGTTATCGGGGACGTTAAAGACAAAATTTGTATCATGTTTGACGATATTATTGATACAGCAGGCTCAATTACAGAAGCTGCAAAATTGTTGAAAAAAGAAGGCGCTAGAGATATTTACGTTTGCGCTATTCACCCAGTATTCTCAGGTCCTGCAATTCAAAGATTGGAAGAAGCTCCAATTAAAGAAGTTATTGTTACAAACACAATTCCTCTTGATACAGAAAAACTTCCTGCAAAAATTAAACAACTTTCAGTTGCAAACTTGTTAGGTCAAGCTATTTCTCGTATTCACGATGACGAATCAATCAGTTCTTTATTCGGTTTTGAAAAAGAAATGAAGGTTTAATAACTAGATTTTTAAAGGGCGCGAGTGATTTATCACTCGCGCCCTTCTTTATTTTTTTATATTATTTTTTATTTTTAAAATATTGAATTGTCCAGTTTAGGATTGAATCAAGAGCTTCAGGGTGTTGTTTTAGTAATAACATTCCGCCACTTCCTGATTCTACATTGTAGATATCAAAAGTTCCTTGTGCAAATTTAACCAATTTTTCTTGCTCCTTCATTGCGTATAAATCAGTTTTGCTAGCAAGTGCAAGAATTGGGGTTGTGCCAATTTCAGTTAACGCTACCGGTATATAAAGGCTTTTGAAGGTCATAGAAGGCGATAATAAAACTAGCGCTTGAGGCTTTGTTGGCATTTTTTTTGCAACTAAAACGGCAGTATTTGCGCCAATATCTCCGCCAATGATTGCGTAATTGTTAAAGTTAGCCTTTTTTGTTTCCTTTTCTATAGATTTGATTACTGAAATTATGTCGTCAGGATATTTTGCAAAAGTATCATTTTTGTAACTTCTCCAAGAACGTTGGTGGAAAGATTTACTGTAAACGCTTTTGCCGTGACCTCTTAAATCAACTCTTAGTACGGCAAATCCTTTTGCGTTAAATTTTTGTTGTAGCGGAATCCAATATGAACTATTGTAGCCAATTGAGTGTAACATGATAATTGTTGGGTACCCTTTTTGTTTTGTTTTTGGATAGCTCAAATAAGATTTTATAATGTGGTTATCAGATGTTAATGTCGAAAACTCACGTTCTGTATAAGGCTTTTTAGGCTTTTTCGCTGGTTCTGCATTAACTGATAATACATTTATCACCATTGTTACAAAAACTATAGTCAAAAATAAAATTAAATTTTTTTTCATTTGCGTATTCCTTTTTTACATAATTTATTATAATATTAATTATGAAATATTACAAATGTTACAATTTTTCTTAAAATTGAAATTTGCGATATTTAAAATTGTTATTATAAGTAAGATTATAATTAGAGGGTTATTATGGCAAACATAGCAATTGATACAAATATATATGCTTTGCAACGTAAGTTAAATATTACATCTGCTCGTATGATGCAATATACAGATAAAACCGTTGATGAAATTATCGAGGCAGAAGCTGCTCAAGGTAATAAACAAGCGGTTGAATTTGCTAAAAAATTAGAGTCAGATCCACAAGAACTTATTAAAACTTACAAATTAGATGACCCAGGTAACAAATTTAATATTTTATCACAAGTTCCACCACAACAAATGGAAAAATTGTTGGAA
>CAVCIX010000047.1:0-13386 GCA_963602505.1 Anaerovoracaceae bacterium
CTCCAAAAGCTAAACCTATTATTGAAAACATTGAACCAACTTCTATCAAAGAAGAAGTTCAAATCGTATTCAAAAAAGCTTTAACGGATAGGGAACAAATGGTTTTTGACTACTTCCTAAAAAACAAAAACCAAATCGTATATGCTAAAGATTTAGCAACTTTATTAAGTTTACCAAGAGATTATGTTTACAAATACATTAAAAATTTGAGAGCAAAAATCGACGGTGAAAACTTAAAAAATGCTGAAGCTGGCGGATTCATGTTATCAGTTTAGAAAAATAATATGGAAATTGTAACTTTAAATTTATTAGATATTTTACATAAATCGCAGGTGCTATATTCTACCGATTATTCAGGGGAATTTCAAGCACCTGCTGATTTGTTAGAAACAGTTTTGGAAAACGAAGGTACGCAAGAGCACATTATCGACGGAATTATGTTTTTGCAAAAGACTAGCAGTCGTTCATTTTTAGTTGTTGACGGCATAAAAAGAATTATTCAATTCAGCCTTCTTTTACACGCTCTTTGCGAGTGCTACAAACTTACTAACGACAAGAATATTCACGCAATTGAACTAATCAAAAAAAGATATCTATTCTACGGTCAACATACAAAAATTCATTTACACGGCTATGAAAAAATTATTTACGAAAAGCTTGTAAAATATGAACGTATGACCGATGAAGAAAAAGAACATCCAATGTTCAAAACCCTTCACGAATATTGGGCAAAAATCAAAATGAACAATATTTCTGCGGTTAAACTTTTTGACGAAATTAAAAAATTAAAAGTTATCGCTTGCGTTTTTGAAAATAACGACATCGACAACCGAGATATTTACCAATACTTAAACTGCAACAATCCAAACATTGAAGAACTACTATTAATCAATAGTTTCATCAATGAAAATATTAAAAACGATACCGCTAAATTGTGGTACGACATTATTGAAAAGTTCAGAAACGCAAATTTAGCAAATCAATTCAAGACCTTTTTGCAAAATTATCTTACAATTCAAAAAAATGGCGTTATTCCACGCGATAACGAGCTTTACATGAGTTTCAAAAGATACTATTTAAAACTAACAAGGTCAAATGTTTCACCTAAAAATATCTTTGAAAACATAGACAAATTTGCAAATTACTACATAAAAATCATAAACGCAGATTTTCAAGACTCTGAAATTAAAAACCTAGTAACAACCATTAACGAAAACGATATGCACGAAACATATCCATATTTACTAGAGGTTATTGAAGATTATTCAAACGGAACTATTACGCAAGAAACACTAGTTCAACTACTCAATACCGTAATAAAATTTATTGAAGAACAAAGAACGAACAATTTTGTAAGCACAATTGATTTTGCAAAATTGAGTCAAGAAATAAATCAAAGAATTGAATAAAATTTTTATGACAAAAAGAGGCGGGCGGTGATTTCATCACCGCCCGCCTCTTTAAAATTTAACCTATTCTTGAATTAAAACATAAGACCCAGGTTTAACTTCTTTAGACAATTGAACAATTACGTCATTGTCCATTCTTACGCAACCGTGAGAAGCATAAGTACCAATACTTGCAGGGTTATTGTTGCCGTGAATAAATTCACCATTTGAACCTAAATCCTTGCCAGTTTTTGGGTCAATTGTTGTTAAAATCAAAATTTTTGGACCATACGCTTTTGGACTTTTACGTCTTTTTGTACCAGCTGGAGCCTCTGTGTATGGATATGTTTCAATGTGTGAAACTTTTCTGATACCAGTGCTTGTAGGTGAGGTCTTTTTACCTGAAGCTACTGAATACACTTCGTAAGCCTTGCCTTCGTTATCATATCTATATAATCTGTTTTCGCTCAAATCCACAACCAAAGTTGCTTTTTGTTTCTTGCCAGCAATTTCAATTTGGCAAGATGGAGCGTTTGCTAAAATTGTTTTATCGTGCTTGTCAATTCTTTTTGAACCTGTTTGAGGAGTTTGTTGAATAGATAAACCTTCCATTTCACTCAAACCTTGAGATTGAGAAGATGAAAAAATACTGCTAGCTTCTTCTTTTTGAACTTTTACTGAGCCAACATTTTGTGACATATTTGTATTGAAAGAAATTTCTCCAACTTTTGACATAATTTTCTCCTTTTTTCTATTATTATTGTAGCACAAATTAAAATAAGAATACAAATTAATTTTTTTGTTATAATTTTTCTTAAAGAAACGAGGAAAGCATGAAAAACATTTTAGTAATAAACTTTGGTGGAATTGGCGATGAGATTTTATTTTTACCAACATTAATCTCTCTAAAAAAAGCATATCCAGAATCAAAAATCACACTTTGTTTAGAGCCAAGAAGCAAGGGCATCAAGGATTTGACAGACACAATTGATGATTTAATTTTAATAAATCCAAAAGGTAAAAACAAATACACAGAAATGCTAAAACTATTATTAAAAGCACGTTTTGGCAAGTTTGATATCGTAATTTCAGCTGGCGGAAACAAATTAATAAGCATTTTGTTATTCTTAACTGGAATAAAAGAGCGCTATGGCTACAATACAGGAAGTTTAAGCGAAAAACTACTTACAAAAGCAATTCCGCTAAACAAACAACAATATGCCTCAAAGATGTATCACGACTTAATTACGCCTTTGACTGATATTAGAACAGAAATTCCAGAAATTACACTTGAAAAAGGCGAAAAAATCCCTAATTCAGTGCTAATTCACCCAGGGGTAAGCAAACTAAGCGTGCAAAAAAATATGATTAAAACAATCACTCCAGAAATTTGGGCTGATGTTATAAAAATATTATTAGAAAACGGCAAACACGTTACATTAACTGGCGGACCTGATGATAAAGAGGTTGTAGATAAAATTTTATCTATCATTGAGCCACTAAACAATCCTAATTTTGAAAATTACTACGGAAAAACAAAAAACTTAATGGATTTAGCCAAATTAATAACAAAATACGAAAAATTCGTATGTTCTGACTCTGCACCACTACACATCGGTGTAGGTACAAAAACTAGAACTTACGCCATTTTCGGCTCAACAGACGATAAAAAACTTATTCCGCAAGCCGATTTTGTAACTGCACTAAAAACAAATGACAACTGTCCAATAAAACCATGTTTATGGGATCACAGACAAACCACATGCCAAGAATTATTGTGCTTACAGTTCAAAGCTGAGGATATTGCTAACAAAATTTTGGCATAAGTTTACATTTCTTAATACAAGAAAATTAAGCTATAGCCATGTTTTTGGCTAGTAGCGCCCTTTGTGTAAATAAAATTAGAAAAAGCTTTGTTTTTATGTTATGCTAGTGTTTGCGGAAGTAAAAAAAGGTAAAATTCGCATAGAGTACACAAAATAGAAGGAATTAAAGATTATGTCATTACCATCAGTTGCATACTTGTCAATGGAAATTGCATTAGACCAATCTTTAAGCACATATTCAGGTGGTTTAGGTTTCTTAGCTGGTTCTCACATGTTATCAGCAGGATACTTACAAATGCCAATGGTAGGTGTAACAATGCTTTGGTCTTACGGTTATTATGACCAACGAATTGGCGAAAATGGACAAGTAGAAGTTTCTTATCTTAGAAAATACTATGACTATTTAACTGATTTAGGTGTTCAAGTTGAAGTTGACACATTCGGTGAAAGAGTTAAAGTTAAAGCTTACAGAGTAGAACCTGAATTATTTGGTTCATGCCCTGTTTACTTATTAACAACAGATATCGACGGTAACAGCGATTGGGCAAGAAGCATTTCTCACAGATTATATGACGGAAATGAAAAAATCAGAATTGCACAAGAAACTGTTTTAGGTATCGGTGGTATCAAAATTTTACAAGCAATGAGATATAAATTCGATGTTATCCACATGAACGAAGGTCACGCATTGCCAGCAGCATTTGAATTATTAAGACAATTCAAAGGTGATTTGAATGAAGTTAAGAAAAGAACAGTATTCACAACTCACACACCAGTTGCAGCAGGTAACGAAGTTCACTGGGTTGACACATTGATTGAAGGCGGATTCTTCGCTGGATGTTCAAGAGAAAAAGCTATCGAATTAGGTGGCGAAAACTTCTCTCTAACAGTTGCAGCATTAAGAATGAGCCGTATCGCAAACGCAGTATCTCAATTACACGGTCTTGTTTCAAACAAAATGTGGGATTGGGTTGAAGGCAGATGCCCTATCAGAGCAATTACAAACGCAGTAAACTTACATTACTGGCAAGACAAGAGAATGGGTGGACAAAAATCATTCGACGAATTGCTTGCAGCAAAACGCGAAATGAAACAAGAATTGTTCAAATACATTGCTAACAAAGCTGGTAAGAGATTTGACCCAGATGTATTAACAATCACTTGGGCAAGAAGATTTGCTGATTACAAACGTGCTTGGTTAATCTTAATGGATAAAGACCGCATCTTGAAATTGTTAGAAGCTAACAAACTTCAATTAATCTTCGCTGGTAAATTCCACCCAGATGATGTAATGGGTAAAGAAATGTTCAACAAATTATTGAACCGTTCTCACACTATGAAAAACATGGTTGTATTACCAGGATATGAATTACAATTAAGCGGTATGTTGAAACGTGGTTCAGATATTTGGTTAAACACACCTCTAAGACCATTCGAAGCATCAGGTACATCAGGTATGAGTGCTAACGCTAACGGCGCATTACACTTATCAACATACGACGGTTGGACAGTTGAAGGTACATTCAACGGAATCAACGGTTACACAATCGAGTACGAAGGACTTGACGACGAAATTCCATGGGAAGAACGTCATTGGAAAGATCACGAATACATGATGGATGTAATTGAAAAAGAAATCATTCCAACTTACTACCATAACAAAGAAGAATGGGCACGCTTAATGCGTCAAGCAATCAGAACTTCTGAAGCTTACTTCAATTCTGACCGTATGGTAATTGAATACTACAACAGAGTATATCGTTCAATTGCACACGATACAGAAGGCGCAGGCAAAGATAAGGCTGACGTTAACCTAACTCGCCCAACTTTCGATGCTTGGACATTCGCTAATATCAAATAAGTATTGATATATAAAAATCAGAAAAACGGGGTTTTCTAAACTCCGTTTTTTTGTAAGTACTTTGAAAATTTAATATAGGGGCGCCCTACCTTCCATAGCCTCACACCTTATAATGTAACAATAAGGGGCAGAAAGGAGGTAACCATGCAAGTACTGATAATAAAAAGTGCCATCAACGTACTGATAGCACTTTTACAAATTATCTTGTTGTTTGTATAGGGTGTAACTCGACTGATTAAGTTGTGACGGACTTAATCAGTCCCCTATATTATAATTATAACATATTTCACAAAGATTTCAAGAGGCACAAATGGTTTGCAAAGTTACAACATCAACAGTAATCGGCTTGAACGCCTACAAAATAGAGGTAGAAGTGGATTTAGCCAACTCACTTCCAGCAGTTGCAATTGTAGGTTTGCCTGATACTGCAGTTACAGAGGCAAGAGAAAGAGTTCGTTCTGCGATTAAGAACTCCTCTTTTTCGTTCCCGCAAAAGAAGGTTATAATTAACCTTGCGCCTGCTGATATTAGAAAAGAAGGTACAAATTTTGACTTGCCAATTGCGGTTGGAATTTTGATTGAAGAAGGTGTCATAAAAGAAGAACAGACACAGGATATGGCGTTTTTGGGAGAGTTATCACTTGACGGAACACTTAGAAGTATCAACGGAACGTTATCTCACATTTTAGGACTAAAAGAAAACGGCGTAAAAACAGTAGTTGTACCAGAAGAAAACGCAAAAGAGGCGTCCTTAGCAGAAGGCATAACCATTTTAAGTGCAAAAAACTTAAACGAAGTAGTAAATCATTTTGTCGACGAGCCTTTACCTGTTGTAAAAACAAACATCGAAGAATATCTTCAACGCGGAATTGAAGAACACTATTTGTATGATTTTAAAGACGTAAAAGGACAACAAAAAGCAAAAAAAGCTTTAGAAATTGCCGCTGCGGGTGGACATAATATGATTATGGTCGGCACCCCTGGGTCAGGTAAAACGCTTATGGCAAAATGCTTTGCGTCTATTTTACCACCGCTTGAACTTTCTGAAGCACTTGAACTTACAAAAATTTATAGTATTTCTGGACTTTTGGCAAACGATGAACCGCTAATGACAAAGCGCCCATTTAGACCTGTTCACCACACTGCGTCTGCAAATGGGATTATCGGCGGAGGTACAAACCCAAAACCTGGAGAAATCACGCTTGCACACAGAGGAGTTTTGTTTTTAGATGAAATCGTAGAATTTCCAAGAAATGTTTTGGAGGTTTTGCGCCAACCGATTGAAGATGGCGAAGTTGTAATCTCAAGAGCAAAACACTCAATAAAATATCCAGCAGATTTTATGTTACTTGCGGCGATGAACCCTTGTCCTTGCGGTTTTTTAGGCGATAAAGAAAAACAATGCACTTGTTCAGAATTTCAAATAAATCGCTATCGTTCAAAACTTTCAGGACCACTTTTGGACAGAATTGATATTCAAATTGATGTACCAAGATTAACCACCGACGAGCTTTTGAATACCGAAACTGAGGCAGAAAGTTCAGCTGAAATCAGAAAAAGAGTAATTAACGCAAGAAAAATTCAAAAAGAGCGATACAAAAACCTAGGAATTCTAACAAATTCGCAACTTAGCGCTGATTTAGTAAAGAAATTCTGTCAGGTTGATGATAGCTCAAAAGATATTTTAAAACTTGCAGTTGCAAAATATCAGCTTTCAGGACGCAGATACGATAGAGTTTTGAAACTATCAAGAACAATCGCAGACCTTGATAATTCTGAAATTATAACCTCAAAACACATAACTCAAGCGCTACAATATAGATTCAGTGAACCTGAATATTAAATTTACATGGGTTGAAAAATTAAAAAAAACTGTTATAATATAAATAGATATAGAGGCGGATTAATTTTTTTCGACGAAATTAATCTTTTACTTCCTCTAATCATTAGTGTTTAATGATTAGCACTAGGAGTATAACCACTAGTGCTAATCTCTTATGTTTGATTTGAGTCAAAATAAGATAAATCAACAATAATGTTATATCCATAGGCGAGTCCTCCTTTCTTCGAGAATCAAGATTTTAAGTCGTGCCCGAGAAATTTGGTTGAGGAAGTGCCCCTACAATAAAAGAATATAACATTATTGTTTCTGTTGCAATGTTTTTACATATATTTACGTTTTGTTAAAAGTCAATAAGCTCTGACATTTTTATATCTAACGCCTGACATATATTCACAATAATTACTATACTTGGATTTGCCTTTTTATTTTCAATCAAATTCAAATATTTTTGAGTAATACCTGCCATTTCAGCAAGTTTTTCTTGCGAATAACGTTTTTTCAAACGTTCAATTCTAATATTTTCGGCTATTTTGTCAATTATCTCTTTTTTATCCATTTTTATGTAATACAAATATTATAAATAGTTTAACAACTCAAATCTTTAAATAAATCTGACAAACTTATGTCTAAAACTTTTGCGATTTTATATAATTTTGAAATTTTAAAATCATATTCAGCTCGTTCAATCATTCCCATATAAGAACCAGAAAAGCCAGCAGAAAAGGCAACATCTTCTCGCGAAAGATTTTTACTTTCACGAATTTCTTTTATCTTTTTGCCTAACTTGATTTTAAAGTCTTCGCACATACCAACATTTTTACATTTGCAAGTCGGGCTTGTCCACAAGTGGGACTTGTGGTAAAATTCAAATATGACAAAGAAAACGTTACTTATTGATTTAGACGGAGTTTTAAATTGCTATAATGGCAATTTTGACAAGGATTTTATACCTCCCGTGTTGAATGGTTCAAAAGAATTTTTGCAAAATATTTCGACGGATTATGAAATAAAAATTTTTACAACAAGAAACAAATTACTTACCGCAAAATGGCTTATACAAAACGGTTTAGATGATTTTGTAACCGATATTACAGACAAAAAAGAGCTATCATGGCTCTATATTGACGACAGATGTCTACAATTTAAGGGTGATTTTGAAAAATTAACGAATGAAATAAATCATTTTGAACCTTGGTACAAAACTAGCGTTGTTGGCGCTTAAACGCGTCTTCAGGGTGGGCAGTATTTGAACAAATAATTTCGTAATACTCGTTCTTATCAATATTTACGCCCATATTTTTTATGTCAATTTTGAATTTTTTCTTCTTTTTTTTCTTCTCGTCCATATTTTTATTATACTACAATTTTTATGGTAGAATTAACTTATGGATAAGAAAGTTTATATCGACACCATGGGGTGTCAAATGAATAAATCAGATACTGAAAGAATGCTAGGTATGTTGTCATACCTTGGTTATAACGAAACAAAAGAGCCAAAAGAGGCTGATTTGCTAATGATTAACACTTGTTCTATTCGCCAACTTAGTGAAGACAAGGCTTTTAGTGAATTAGGTACTTGGGGCAAATGGAAAAAAGAAGGCAAAGACATCAAAATCGCACTTTGCGGTTGCGTTGCTCAACAAAAACAAAAAGAAGTGTTCAAACGTGCGCCTTACGTGGATTTAGTAATCGGTACACACAACGTTTACCAACTTCCTGAACTTATCAAACGTATAGAAAACGGCGAAACTCGTGTTTGCGAATGTCCAGAAACTCCTTACGGCGAAAAAGATATTGAAATCAAACGTGTAAAAAGCGTTAATGCTTGGATTCCAATTACAGAAGGTTGCAACAACTTCTGCACTTACTGTATCGTACCTTACACTCGTGGCAGAGAACGTTCAAGAGATCCTGAAACAATCATTAAAGAGGCTAAAGACGCTTTATCACAAGGTTTTAAAGAAATTACATTACTAGGTCAAAATGTTGATAGTTACGGAAAAGATTTTAAAGACCGCGAATACAGACTTGCAGACCTATTAACAGAATTAAACTCAATTGAAGGCGATTTTTGGATTAGATTTGTAACCTCTTATCCGACAGATATTACAGACAATCTAATCGAAACTGCCGTAAAATTAGACAAGGTTTGCGAATATTTCCATATTCCAATGCAATCAGGTTCAAGCGAAGTTCTAAAGAAAATGAACAGACGTTACGACAGAGAAACATACATAAAAATCGCACAAAAAATTCGTGATATGGTTCCAGATGTAACAATAACAAGCGATTTCATTGCAGGCTTTCCTGGAGAAACTGAAGAACAATTCCAAGAAACACTTACTGCAATGGAGGAATTAAATTTAGACTACTCAAACACTGCGGCATACTCACCTAGAGAAAAAACCGTTGCAGCAAAATGGGTTGATAAATTTATTCCAGAAGACGTTAAAACAGAACGTTTGAAACGTTTGAACGACGTAAACAAAGATTGTTGCTTGAAATCTAACAAAAAATTTGTTGGCAGAGAACTTGATGTTTTAATCGAAAATTTTGAAAATCACAAGGGCAAAAACATCATCACAGGCAGAACTCGTAATAACAAAATCGTTCACATCCCTTACGACAAAGACCTTACTGGCGAGTTTGTTAAAGTAAAAATTACAGGCGCAAAGACTTGGTACATCAACGGAGAATTGATTAACCAATAGCTAATGTAAACAAAATTTAATATAACTTGCATTATTACTACAAAAGTAGTAATATAATAGAGTAGTTTGGGATTGGTTAGAAATAGGTACACACGAGATGAAAGATTTAGAAACACAAGAACAAGGGTATTTGGATAATGCCTATCACATGGAAGTTGAAAAAGTTGGCGATATAACTGCGACAACTTTATACAAAAATGGCAAAATCGTTTTATACGAAGAAACAACAAAAAGAATCAAACACCTAGAAAACTACGGTGATTTTGAAATGACAAAAGTTATCAAAAGAATTCACTTTGACGAAAACGGAAATATAATCAAATAACCGTTCTTATTTCGTTGCTCTTTTTTCCTCGATGTGCCTTATCCAATTTTGATTATTCAAATACCAATCAATAGTTAATTTTATGCCTTCTTCAAAGGTTATAGAAGGCTTCCAACCAAGCTCTGAGGTTATTTTATCGTTTGCTATTGCGTAACGTCTATCGTGCCCCAATCGGTCTTGCACGTATTCGATTGAACCTTCATCCTTGCCCATTTCTTTTAGAATAAGGCGTGTAATTTCAAGGTTTGTTTTTTCATTATGTCCGCCAATATTATAGACTTCACCGATTTGACCCTTGTGCAAAACTACATCAATCGCCTCGCAGTGGTCATAAACATACAACCAATCGCGAACATTAAGTCCGTCGCCATAAACTGGAACTTTTTCACCTTTTAACAACTTTGAAATAAAGAACGGAATAAGTTTTTCAGGATATTGATAAGGTCCGTAATTGTTTGAACATCTTGTGTTTAGGACTGGAAGTCCATACGTTTCGTAATATGCCCTAACTAACAAATCTGCGCTTGCTTTTGAAGCTGAATAAGGCGAGTTTGGCTGAATTGGAGTTGTTTCATAAAAATATCCAGTTTTGCCAAGTGAACCATAAACTTCATCTGTGGAAACCTGTAAAAATCTTTCTATCCCTAATTCTTTGCAGGCTTGAAGCAAATTCAAAGTACCTTGAACATTTGTTTCTACAAATATTTCAGGATGTTTTATTGAGTTATCTACGTGAGATTCTGCGGCGAAATTCACAACAAAATCGCAGTTTTTAACCAATTTTCGAACTAATTCTTTGTCACAAATATTTCCATGAACAAATTCATAATTTGGATTTTCTTTTACATCGTCTAAATTTTCTAAATTGCCACAATATGTAAGCGCATCAAGGTTTATAACCTTGTAATCAGGATATTTTTCTAAAATATGTCTTACAAAGCAACTACCTATAAAACCTGCGCCACCAGTTACCAACATTGTTTTCATTAAAGCAATTCCTCTTTATTAATGTCTTTAAATTTTGGTTGAATTTTGTCTTTTTCGCTCAAAATTGGTTCAAAATCAATATTCCAATCTATGTTTAAATCTTCATCGTTCCATAAAATTCCTCTATCAGCGCTCGGTGCGTATTCTCCGCTTGTTTTATAGAGCAATTCGACCTCCTCTGATAAGGCTACAAACCCGTGAGCAAAACCGTTTGGAATATATAACATGTGTTTATTTTCATCTGAAAGTTCAACTTTTACGCACTTTCCATACGTTTTTGAAGATTTTCTAATATCAACTGCAACGTCAAAAATTCTACCTTTTACACATCGCACCAATTTTGCCTGACCGTAAGGTTGAGCTTGATAATGCAATCCTCTAAGAACGTGAAGTGCAGACTTTGAGTGATTATCCTGAACAAATTCTTCTTTTATACCGTTTTCAAAAAATTCAGATTTTTTGTATGTTTCCATAAAAAATCCGCGATTATCACCAAAAACCTTCGGTTTAATGAGAATTATATCTTCTATTGCTTGTTTTTCGAATTCAAATGGCATAAAATTTCCTTTGCTTATACTATCTTACAATAAAATAATATTCATGCTATCATTTTTTATAGAAGTAAAACTAGCTAGAGTATGAAAATTCAATGTTAAAAGACATCTTAGACAATAAAAAATGTTTTAAATTGGTTTGTGGTGCAGGAAACGAGGATGCGACAGAGGTCGAAAAGCTTGTTGCACTTTACTCTAAAGCTGGTTGCAATGTTTTTGACTTGAGCGCAAATCCAGAAATCGTTGACTCGGCAAAAAAAGGGTTAGAAAGAGCTGGCATAAAGGATGACCGCTATTTATGTTGCAGTGTTGGAATTAAAGGCGACCCACACGTAAGCAAGGCTCAAATTGATAAAGAAAAATGTTCGCACTGTCAAAAATGTTCTACTGTTTGCCCACAAGAAGCTATCGACAAAAATCAAAACATAAACGAAAAAAGATGCATTGGTTGCGGAACTTGCGTAAAAAATTGTCCACAAAACTGCATTGAAACAATCAGCAAAGATGTCGATTTAAAAGAAGTTTTACCGCCAATAATAGAAAAAGGAATTGAATGTATTGAACTTCACACAATTGGCGATAACGAAGAAGAAATTGACGAAAAATGGCAAATTATAAATGAACTTTTTGACGGCACATTAAGTATTTGCGTGGATAGGTTCAAAACTGGCAACGAAAAACTCGTTGCTCGCGTAAAACGAATGCTAAATTCAAGAAAGCCCTACACAACGATTATTCAAGCCGACGGGTGTCCAATGTCAGGTTGCAACGACGATTTTAAAACAACTCTACAAACAGTTGCAATGGCAGAAATTTTCCAAAACGAAAACTTACCAGCATACATAATTCTTTCGGGCGGTACAAATTCTAAGTCAACAGAACTCGCAAAACTATGCGATATCGATGTAAACGGCGTAGCAATTGGGTCTTATGCAAGAAAAATTGTTAAAGAATTTGTAAAACGTGACGATTTTTTTGAAAACGAAGAGGTATTTAACAACGCCCTAAAAATCGCCAAAAACCTTGTCGAAACTTCCATGAGGTATTTGAATGACTAAAATTTTTGACTGCACAATCCGCGACGGTGGACATATTAACAACTGGAATTTTGACGAAAAACTTGTTCAAAATCTTTATGACACGGCAATAAAATCAAATATCGACTACTTTGAAATCGGTTACAGATATAGAGAACAAAACCCTCAATGGGGCAAATTTGCTCATTGCGAGGATAATTTTATAAAAAATCTGATTAAAATTAATGAAAATTGCAAAATTTCCGTAATGCTAGACCTTGGAAAATCTTTTGCAGAAGACTTCTGCGACTGCAAAAAAGAACTTACACCAATTTCATTGGTTAGAATTGCAACTTACGCAGACACACTTGATGACGCGTTAATTTTCTGCGAAAAAATGAAAGAAAAAAATTACGACGTTTGTTTAAATTTAATGGCAATTTCAAAATTGACAGAAAAAGATTTTGAAAAATTATCAAATTGGAAATATAAAAACATCTTGGATTCAGTCTGTTTTGCAGATAGCTTCGGCTCTTTCATGCCAGACGACGTCGAAAAATTTTACAGAATTTTGAAAGATTTAGATTTTGAAAACATCAGCTTTCATTCGCACAACAACCTGCAATTAGCCTTTGCAAATTCAATAAAAGCGTTAGAATTAGGTTTTTATTCAATTGATGCGTCTGTTTTAGGTGTTGGTAGATGTGCTGGAATTCTGCCAATTGAGCTTATTTTAGGTTATTTGGCAAAACAAAATAAAAAATACACTCCACTTTATTACTTGGAATTTATTGAAGAATACCAAAAAGAGATTAAAAATGAGCATCACGCAAGTCTTGTTCATTAATAATTCCGCCTCTTGCGCAATTGATAAG
>CAVCIX010000048.1:0-13283 GCA_963602505.1 Anaerovoracaceae bacterium
GTCAATAACCGCCTGCAATCATGGTATGCAGGGATTTTCTAAAAATATATAAAAAACAAAAATTAGCCCTTAACTGCCCCTTCATTTTCACCTGAAATGAAATATTTTTGCATGGCTAAAAAGAAAATTAAAATTGGAATAGTCGATAAAATTGAACCAGCTGCAATAAATCTCCAGTTAGAGCTGAACATACCTTGCAAGTTATTAACACCAACTGGAAGAGTGTACATTGATTCTTTTGTCAAAACAATACTTGGCCATAAAAATTCGCCCCAAGAGCCAATAAATGTAAATATCGCAAGTACTGCCAAAGACGGTTTAACCATTGGTAATAAAACCTTCCAAAATACTTGAAAAACATTACAACCGTCAACAATTGCAGCTTCTTCCATTTCTTTTGGAATTGTCATAAACGCTTGGCGCATTAAGAATATTCCGAACGCACTAACGGCAAAAGGCATTACCAAACCGATATATCCCATAAAATTATTTACAGAGTCCATTAAATTTAATTTTATAGTAATCAAATAAACTGGTAGCATAATTGCTTGAAAAGGAACCATAATAGTTGCCAAAATTGCAAAAAATGCGACTTTTTTTCCTGCAAAATTCATTCTAGCTAAAGGATAAGCCGCCAACGAAGATAAAATCAAGTTTAACAAAACTGTAAATCCTGCAACAATCATGCTATTCCAAAAATAAGCCATGAAATCTACTTTTTTCCAAACACCTATATAATTTTCCCACGTAAAATCAGTCGGAATTATCGTTGGAGGATATGCGAAAATATTTTCACTTGCGCCTTTTAGCGAGGTTGAAATCAACCATATAAAAGGGAATATTGATAAAAGAGAAACAAATATCAATATTGAGTGAGAAGTAAATTTTTCCAAAAATCTACGCATCTATAAACTAACCACCTGGACACATGCTTTCCCAGTCGATATCTTCTTCATCTTCTCCTGGTTCTGGAATTTCGTCGCCGTCTTCAAGCATTAACATTAATTGTAACTTCAATTGATTTTTATAATTTGCTCTAGCTTTTTCAATTGTTTTAGCACAAAAAGCAAAGCTTGGAATTTCTTTAATTTCAATATACCAATATGGATTACCGTTAAAATCTAAGTCAGTGCCTTCAATTAACGTCCAATCTAAATTCAAATAATATTCTAAATCTTTATTCATTAGCAAAATCCTCAGTTAATGGTTGATTAATCATAATTCCTTCACCACCAATTACATCAACTTGTTTTCCGTCAAGTTGCAAATATAATGGTAAGTTTGAATTAATTTTTGTAGTTTTAATTAATTGGAATAATCTTTTGTATAAGCCATCAGTGCCACCACCGTTTTCAAAGTCTGAAGATAGGTTTATTACAACTCTTGAAGGTGATTCAGTTATTGAAATTAAGCGAGTTCCAGCAGGAATTTCTGTATATACGCCTAATTTCTTTTCTTTAGCACTTGGACCGTTTATTAAAGTTTTTATTGCGAATTTTAATTGTGAGCCGTATTCTGGCATGTATTCACGTTTAACTGCACGATAAACTTCTTCTCCGCTCGCATTGTGAGCAATAAAGAAAACGTTTACGTATTGAGCTTTTTGTTCTGGTTTTTCCTCTGGTTGTTCTGGAGTTTCGTTTACGACCTCTTGTTCTTGATTTTTTCCAAAATCCTCAGGAATATCAGGATTGCCAAAGAACGCCATTTTTACATATATAGCTGCCAAAATTATTATTACAATTAAACCAATTTTTTGAAAATCATTCATTTTTTGCCTCTACTTACGAGCTTCTTGTACATTTTTCGGTACAAACATTGTACCCGCTAAAACTAATTTGTCACCTTTTATATCCATTGTTTGCAAAGTAACTTTTGTTTTATCATTACCCAATACATCTACTGTGAAATTTAACGGATTAATCATATTTACTAAGTTTGTAATTTGAGTAAGATTAATTTTTTGATTTAGATTTTCCAATGTAACTTCTGTCAATTTAATTTTGCTATCTTCAACACGCATTTTTGTTGAAACATTCATAAATATTGGAATGTTATAATTGAAAACTTTATTGTTCATGCTTAATTTGAAATACAATTTATCATTTTTTAATTTTACATCAACATCCTTCAATTCCATTAAATTCAAGCCACCAACCTTTAGATTTAATGATTTCAAGAATGCTAAATAATCTTTTGATAAAACTGTTTTATTCAAGTCTGAATCAGAAATCATCATTGAATAGTTCATAGCAAAATTATCTTTGAAGGTTATTGTTTTGGGAGTTGCTTTAATATAATTAAAGTCGCAGATTGTAGAAGCATTAAATTCTGATACATAAACACCATCAAAATCTAAGTTTTTACCTGAAATATTTAAAGACTTAAATCTGCCGTCAGCCAAGTCTTTTGCGCTATAAGATTTCATTTTAACCTTGAAACCTTTTGCGCCAGTTGATTTTTTCAATTCGCTTTTTACAATTGAATTTGCGATTGCTTGAGTCAATAAAGTTGTACCAGTAATGTTAGTTAAAAATCTTGTGCCTTTCATAGACAAGTCATGAGGTTGCGCACACAAGGTTGATAAATCTTGATACGCAAATACTGGTGAACCCAAGAATAATACTAACAAAATCCCTAAAAATCTTTTATACATTTTAAAATACCTTAATCACTTTAATAAATTTTTCGTCCGCAGTAGCCACTGCTTTTATTCTATTATTATAAACCAAAATAAGAAAATCGACACTTTTCATACTTTTGTTAAGCAAAGGTTGTCCATGTGAAATTTTTTCGCACTCTTTATCGTCAAGTTCATATTTTGGAAGATTAAGAACCTCCAAAGGATTGATTAAATTTGCGGATACGTCATCAACTGTTTTAATATCATCTAATTTTATTGAGTTTTCGACATAAAACTTTCCGACATTTGTTCTAATAAGTTTAATCAAATGTGCGCCATTATCAAGGGATTTACCTAAATCATTTGCAATAGAGCGAATATAAGTGCCTTTTGAGCATTCGATATAAATTTGCGCAACTTGATTTTCAAAATCAAAATTCTTCAATTCGATTTTATTTATAACAACTTTTCTTGGTTTTATTTCAACCTCTTTGCCTTCTCTTGCGTAATCATAAAGTTTTTTTCCATTAACCTTAATTGCTGAATAAATAGGCGGAATTTGTTCAATTTCACCTTCAAAAAGATGCAAATTTTCAACTATTTCATTTTCTGTTACTTTTTTATCAGTAGAAAAAGTTTCTTTACCTTCAATATCATAAGTATCTGTGCTTTTTCCAAACTGTACAAATGCTAAATAAGCCTTATCATCAGGCAAATACTCAATTAGGCGAGTAGATTTGCCGATACAAATAGGCAAAACACCTTCTGCAAAAGGGTCTAACGTACCAGTATGACCAATTTGTTTGATTTTTAAAACTCTACGCAAATACGCAACAACATCATGCGAAGTTTTGCCAACTGGTTTATAAATGTTTAGTAAGCCAAACAATTAAACTTCTCCGCGCGAAATTTTTTCCAAGATTTCATTAACTCTTGAACCTCTTTCAATTGAATTATCTTGAATAAATCTCAATTCAGGAGTTAATCTCAATCTGATACGTTTGCCAACTTCATATCTAATTTTAGAAACGCTTTGGTTAATAATATGAACTGATTTTTCTTTTTGTTCTTCTGAGCCGTAAACACTGTAGAATACTTTTGCAAAAGAATTATCGTGGCTAACTTCAACGTCAGTTATAGAAACAACGCCAACTAGACCTCTGATTTCTTTTCTCAAGATTTCAGAGATTTCACGCATCAATTCTTTTCTTACTCTTTCGTTGCGAAGGTTACTGCTCATAACTTTTTTCCTTTATATTATAAACTTTGACGTTCAACTTCTTCTGTTGTAGATACTTCAATGATATCGCCTTCTTGAAGATCATTGAATTTAGCAAAAGAAATACCACATTCAAAACCTTGTGCAACTTCTTTTACGTCGTCTTTGAAACGTTTCAATTGGTCAATAGCGCCACGGAAGATTTCTTGACCGTTACGAACAAGAACCGCAGTCTTGTTACGTTGGATTTTACCTTCAAGAACGTAACAACCAGCAATCTTAGTAGTTTTACCAATTGTAAATACTTGTCTGATTTCAGCTTTACCAAGAGCAACTTCCTTGATTTCAGGTTCAAGCAATGACAACATTGTTTTTTCCATATCTTCTAAGATTTGGTAAATAATGTCGTATTTCTTGATTGTAACGTGTTCTCTTTCAGCTGCGGCAACTGCATTTGAATCTTCTTTAACAGTAAATCCTAAAATCAACGCTTTTGATGCAGAAGCCAACATTACGTCTGCTTCAGAAATATCACCTACACCAACGTGAATGATTTTTGTTGCAATTTCATCAGAATCCATTTGAGCAATTGCTTGAGATACCGCTTCTGCTGCACCGTGAGTGTTTGCCTTGATAATCAAGTTCAATTGTGGAATATTTTCTTCGCCTGAAACTGCTTCTTTTCTAATATGAGCAGGAAGCATTTCATCAAGACGTTTTGTTCTTTCTGTTTCTTTACGTTTTTCAATAATAGCCTTCATTTCTTTTTCGTTAGCTACAACTTCAAACGTATCACCAGCTTGAGGAACCTCTGTCAAACCTAGAATTTCTACTGGAGTTGAAGGTTCAGCTTCTTTAATTTTTTCGCCTGAATCTGATAGCAATGCTCTTACACGACCACAAGCAGTACCTACAACAACGCAGTTACCAACTCTTAAAGTACCGTTTTGAACAAGCAATGTTGCAACAGGACCTTTACCTTTATCAAGGTTAGCTTCAATTACAACACCAGTTGCAGGAGCTTTTGGATTAGCTTTTAAATCTGACATATCAGCAACTAACAAGATATATTCTAAAAGTTCGTCAATACCTTGTCTTTGTAAGGCTGAAACCTTGCAAGTGATAGTATCACCACCCCAAGCTTCTGGAACAAGTCCGTGCTCAGTTAATTGTGTTAAAATTCTGTCTGGGTCTGCACCAGCCTTATCAATTTTGTTTACTGCAACAATAACTGGAATTTCAGCAGCTTTTGCGTGGTTAATAGCTTCAATTGTTTGAGGCATAATACCATCATCAGCAGCAACTACAAGAATTGCAATATCAGTAGCCTTAGCACCTCTTGCACGCATTTCAGTGAAGGCTTCGTGTCCAGGTGTATCTAAGAAAACGATTTTGCCTTCTTTTAGATGTACTGTATAAGCACCGATTGATTGAGTGATACCACCAACTTCATCATTAACGATTTTATGTTTTGTAGAACGAATACTGTCTAATAATGTCGTTTTACCGTGGTCTACGTGCCCCATAATACTAATAACTGGTGCACGTTTTTTCAATAATTTTTCATCTACGTTGAAACGTTCTTTTTGTTGTTCTTTTTCAAGTTCTTCTTCAATGAATGCATCAACGTCTTCATCTAAAACTTCTACTTCATATTCAGCACAAACTTTCTTGATAACATCAACATCAATAAGTTGGTTAACAGTAGCCATAATACCTTGAAGCATTAAGAATTTAACGATATCAGCAGGAGTTTTATTTAATTTTTCTGATAATTCACTAATTGTCATAGCTTTATCTACAACAAGTTGTTTTACTTCTGCTACTTCTTCGTCCTTATGAACTTTCTTTTTGTGTTTTTGTGCAGCTGCCTTTTCTAAAGAGATACGTTCTTGTTCTTCCTCTTTAGAAATTTTATCTTTTTGTTTTGATTTAGAATCTTTTCTCTTAAATCCACCTTTATTTTCATAAATATCTTGAGAGATAATATGTCTTTGGATAGTCTTTTTACCTCTATCCTCACCGGATTGTTGAGGTTTATCAGAAGATTTTTGAGGTCTTCCTTCTTGAGGTTTACGTTCCGCATTTTGAGTTTTTGGAGAACGTCTAACAATTTCAACTCTATTTTCTGGTGGTTTACGTTTTACAATTTCTACACGAGGAGCCTCAACAGGTTTTCTTTCAACCTTTTCTACTCTCTCTACTTTCTCAACAGTTTCAACTTTATGAACTTTATTTTCTTCGAGTTTTTCAACCTTTTCAACTTTCTTTTCAACTTTAATAACTTCTGGTTTTGCATCAGCTTTTGGAGAATCAGCTTTTGCTTTTTTAACGATAAAAGCTTTTGGTTTTTTAACTTCAACCTTTGAGCCACCAGCAATAAAGTCTTTTAATTTTTTCACTTGTTCTGGAGTAACAGAACTTGAATGTGCCTTCACAATAATTTGAATTTGCGCAAGCTTATCAATGACTTCCTTACTAGTAAGTCCTAATTCTCTTGCTAATTCATTTACTCTAATATTATCTGTCAATTAGTTGTCCTTTCAATTCGTCATTTAATTGTGTTTTAAGCACTTTCGATAACTTGTTTTTATATAAAGCTTTATTTATACAGTCATGATTATAACAAAGATATGCAGATCTGCCAAATGTTTTTGAGTCAGGGTTGATAACGACCTCTCCATCGGTATTTCGGCGAGTGATTTTTATCAATTCTTCTCTATTTTTTATTTGACCGCAACCTACACACTTACGTTTTATATCTGTCATATACAAATTATATCACAAATATATAATATACAAATTTATGCAAAACTAAAGGAAACTATTAAACTTCAGCTAATTTTTCTAACTTCAATTTTTGGTCATATTCAATTAGCAAGTTAATAAGTTCGTCCAAATCACCATCAATAACAGTCCAAACATTCAAGTTGTGACCAATTCTGTGGTCTGTTAAACGACCTTGTGGGAAGTTGTATGTTCTAATACGTTCACTTCTATCACCAGAACCTACTTGAGAACGACGTAAGTCTGTAATTTCTTTTGTTTGTTTTTGAACTTCTAAATCGTACAATTTTGCTTTCAAAATTTGCATTGCACGTTCTTTGTTTTGCAATTGAGAACGTTCTTCTGTACAGAAAATCATAATTCCTGTTGGTTTATGGAACAAACGAGCCGCAGTTTCAACCTTGTTAACGTTTTGACCGCCAGCACCGCCTGAACGAGCCGTTGACATTTCAATATCTTCTGGTTTAATTTCGATTTCAACATCATCAACTTCTGGCATAACTGCAACAGTCGCAGTTGATGTGTGAACTCTGCCTTGTGATTCAGTTTGCGGAACACGTTGTACACGGTGAACGCCTGATTCATATTTTAACTGAGAATAAACGGCATCACCTTTGATTGAAATAATAATTTCAGAATATCCGCCAGCTTCACATTCTGTTTTTGATAAAACTTGTGTTTGCCAACCTTTTTTATCAGCATATTTCAAATACATTCTTGCTAAATCACCTGCAAAAATGTTTGCTTCATCACCACCTGCACCGCCACGGATTTCAAGCATAATATCCTTGTCATCCATTGGGTCGCGAGGAAGAAGTAAAATCTTCATTCTTTCTTCATAATCAATGATTTTTGCTTCGTTTTCTTCAATATCTGCGCGAAGAAACTCTTTCATTTCTTCATCATTTTCAGCCTTAATCATTTCTTTTGCGTCATTAATCGCATCAACTGCTTTTTTCCACGCATAATATAATTCAACAGTTTCTTCCATTGATTTACGTTGTTTAGATAAATCTCTAAATCTGTTGTAATCTTGAATAACTGCTGGATCAGAAAGAGTCAAACCAAGCTCATTATATTTTTCTTCAATTTGCTTAATTTTATCTAGCATATCTTTCATAACAAATAACCTCGCTTTTGATAAAATTATATCAAAAACAAGATTATATGCAACGAATAGAATTAAATATCACTATAAAACTAAGCAAACAAGCTAAAATCTTTTTCTGCGTGGCGTTGAATAATAGCTTTAACAGAATTAATTTCTTGTTGCATAGCACTATGTTCAGTATCCAACTGTTTCATTTGATTATCTAACAATTTTTCTTTTCTGTTAATTTTTTTCATTTCAGCTTCATATTCTGCCTCAGCTTGTGCATCATCAGATTTGTCATATTGAGTTAGAATATCTGTTGCAGTAGACAAATTAACATCTTTACCGTCCTTCATCAAAGTCAAATATCCGCTCAACAAACCTTGAATCAAGAATTTATTATTTGTTGTAAGTGATTGATACAAGTCAAATTGTTCTTGAGTACAACCATTCAACATTGCTTTGTCATAAGCATCCCAAGCAGTTTTTGCAGCATTGACTTTTTCATTATACTCACTTAATTTTTGACTATATTCTGCCCTAAGTTGAGTTTCTTTGTTTGTATCCCATTCAGGAACAACCCCCGTTTTAGCAATTTCTACAGCTTGACTTAAACTAATTGAACGTATTGTAGATGAATTGTAAGCTTGTTGAATCTTTGTATTCCATTCAGATACAGTGAAACCTTTTGAATTTTTAGTCAAATCAGCTTTAGTATTCATTTGAGCGCTACTTGACTTTTGATTTAGCACTGTACTTGTTGGGTTTGAGAAACCATTGTTATAGTAAGAAAAACCTTTTTGAATAAGCCTTCTCACCATTTCTGATAAATTCAAGAAATATCCATCATTATCGCAACCTTTTTTATAGGTTTCAGTTAAATTACCGACTAAACCGCTTCTTGCTTCATTTACCGCTTTCATATAAGCGTCATTTGTATCTCTTGTTCTATTACGGTCATCAAAATTAATATTATTTTTCATCTCATTAAGATATGTATCCATATATGTTTTGAAACCAGAATCAGAGGTCAAATTAATATTCATTGCACGTGCAACTAAAGAAATTACTTGATTACCAATAGTTGTAAATTCAGCTTTTGCTCTATCTATCGGAACACCTCCGACTTTACCTCCATCTTGAGCAAGTAATACAACATAATCTGTACCATTTGAAGGGTTCGCAATATCATTTAAATTTTTATACGATAAGCTTGTATTAAAACTATTTCCACCAGAAAAGGCTTTATAATTGAACGTTCCTACTGTAGTATTTTTTAAAAGGTCGTTCATTGAAGCATTAACAGTTGTTGGATATTCGCCAACCTTATTCAAAGCTAAGTTTTTCCAATTTTTAGCGTCAGTTAAAGTTTGACCTTTATACCCTGATAAAGAAGAAGTATCAAGCGTTGGCTTTTCACTAGCATAAGTTTCTGGTCTAGGCACTGTTGGTTTTTGTACAGACTCAGTTACCGTACCCGTTTTCGGAATTACACCATCACCAGTTCTTCGAACAGAATAACCAGCTGCCGTCAAATTTGAATAAGTTAATTCAGTTTCATTTTTACCGTCAGTGTACATTAATGTTTGGTTATTCAAAGCTTGTGTGTACTTTGTAGACACTGATTCTGAGTCATTTGCCAACAAAATTTTTGCATTAGCAATTGATTGTTGCTTCAATTCAATTGAAGACAATCTCGAAGTTAATGTCAGTAATCTTGCCTGAGATGCTGCTAAACCCATAACACATGCCCTTTCTTATTTGGTACTTACATGGTTTTACGGTACTTTTGCCCTAAAACTTTATGATTATGTTACAAAATTTAACAAAAGAGGCTATTTTGGTAGCCTCTTTCGCGTTTTTAAATCTATAATTTTTCAATTATTTCTTTTCTGGAACTGCAACTGGAGTTGCTGAATGGTTTGCTTCATCAACTTGTTCAGCTAGTGCAGAACTTTGTTTTGCTTGAGTTTGTAATGCTTTTTGAATATCTGTTGGATTATAATCCTCGTTTACATACTCAATCTTAGCAGTTTTCTTCAAAGATTCGATAAAGTTTTCTAATACTTTTACTTTCTTTTCGTTTTCTAAATAAAGCATAATATCAGATTTAACTTTTTCGAATGAATCTTGACCTGCTGCTTTTCTATCTGTAACCATAATAATGTGGTAACCGTAAGGAGTTTTTACGATACCGCTGATTGTATTTGGTTTCATAGCAAATGCTGCTTTTGCAAAAGGTTCAACCATTTCTTGTTGAGCGAAGAAACCTAAATCTCCACCTTGTTTTGCTGATTCAATATCTTCAGAATTTTCTTTTGCGATTTTTGCAAATTCAGATTGATTTTTTTGAACTTGAGCTAAAACTTCGTTTGCCTTTTTCAATTTTTCAGCCATTTGTTTATCAACCATAGCTTTTAATTCAGCATCTGTAATTTGAGCGTTTTTAGAGTCCGCTTTAATTGCTTCTTTAATTTCTTCTTCGTTAGCAGCAATTAAAATGTGAGATGCTCTAACTTTGTCTGGATATTTGAATTTGCTTAAGTTTTGATTGTAATATTTTTTAGCGTCAGCTTCAGTTACAGTAACTTTTTCTAACATATCAACAAGTTTTTTCATTTTTACTTCTTCAACTAAATCTTTTTTAAATTCAGCTAAAGAAACACCGTATTGTTTTAAAATTTCGTTGAATTTTGCTTTTGAACCAACTTGTTCAATTGCTTTGTTTAAAGCATCTTCTGCATCTTTGTTAGTAACTTTAATACCACGTTTTTCAACTTCATCTTCAATTAAAGTTCTAATGATTAATTCGTTTACAACTTTATCTTTAATCATCAAGTACATAAAGCTTTTTTTATCAATTTTTTTGTCGTCTAAACCAAACATTTGTAATGCAGGATTTTTAACTGTTTGTTTAAATAATTCATCGTAATCACCTTGAGTAATAACGTGATTATTAACCTTTACAATTGCATCTCTGTTCTTCAAACCGCAACCAGTAAATACTATTGCGACAAATAACATAAGAGCTAATAATTTTACTGTTTTTTTCATATTATTCTCCTTGTTCGTTATAATACTCATAACATACCTTGTTTATATAATAAAACAAATCTGTTAATATGTTAAATATTTCATCAAAATTAAGATACTTATTGTTAAGCAATATTATAGAATTACCGTCAGCACAAGATTTTGGCGCTAGTGTAAACTTAATATATTTGTTAATTTCTTGCGGTATTTTTGGACTTATAATTCGCCATTCAGGTTGCGTGAACGGTGTATAAATTCTGATACAATCTGGAGTTTCTCTAATTAAAGAAATTTTAGCTTCAGTTGCCACAAGCCTAATTTTAATCAATTTTATTAAGTTTTCAACAGGCTCTGGTGCTTTTGAAAAGCGGTCTTTCCATTCATCAATAATATAATCCAATTCGACTTGACTTTTTACATCCGCCAAGCGTTTATACTCAATCATTTTTTGTTCAGCCGAGCCGACCCACTCATCTGGAATATATGCCGTAATATTAATATCAACAATAGTTGGAATAATATTTTCAGGTTTTTCACCCTGCAATTCTTTTATTGTTTCGTCTAAAAGTTGGCAATATGTATCAAAACCGACGTTAATCATGTGCCCGTGTTGTTTTGTACCCAATAAATTGCCCACACCTCTGATTTCAACATCTCTTAGCGCAATTTGATAACCGCTACCAAGAGTAGTAAATTCTTTAATCGCCTTCAATCGTTTTACGGCTTCTTCTGAAAGATTTTTGTCTTTTTTATAGAAGCAATAGCAATAAGCTTGTTTTTCGCAACGACCAACACGACCTCTAAGTTGATAAAGTTGAGCCAAACCAAATTTGTCCGCATCGTGGATAATCATTGTGTTTGCGTTCGGAATATCTAAACCATTTTCAATAATCGTTGTCGCAAGCAAAATGTCATACTCGTTATTTGCAAAATCAACTATAATCTTCTCTAATTCACTTTCGTTCATCTGTCCATGCCCGATACAAATTCGCGCATTCGGAACAATTTTTTGCAACTGAGCCTTAAATTCATTTATTGTTTCAACTCTGTTATAAAGGTAGAAAACCTGACCTTCTCTATCTAACTCGTGAATTATCGCATTTTTTACCGCAGTTTCGTTAAATTCACCAACAAATGTTTTGATTGGCAATCTATTTTTAGGCGGAGTATTAATCAAGGACATATCTTTAATCCCTGAAAGCGACATATAAAGCGTTCTTGGTATAGGTGTCGCAGACATTGAAATAATATCAATATTTTCTTTTAGTTGTTTTAATTTTTCCTTGTGTCTTACACCAAAACGATGTTCTTCGTCAATTACAAGAAGTCCTAAATCTTTGAAAATAATGCCGTCTTGAAGCAATTTGTGCGTACCAATTACGACATCTGTTTCGCCCAAAGCCATTCTTTTTAGCGTTTCTTTTTGCTCTTTAGCTGAACGAAAACGTGATAGCAACTCAACATTCATCGCAAAAGGTTTGAACCTATCCGAAATAGTTTTATAATGTTGTAGCGCCAAAATTGTTGTCGGAACGATTACTGCGACCTGTTTGCCTGAGGTTATAGCTTTAAAAATTGCGCGCATTGCAACTTCTGTTTTACCGAAACCGACATCACCGCAAATCAGTCTATCCATAGGTGCGTCTGTTTCCATATCACTCTTTACCTCTTCTATCGCTCTGATTTGGTCTGGAGTTTCTACATATTCAAATGCTTCCTCCATTTCAATTTGCCAATTGCTATCAGCATCAAATTTGAAACCTGTTTGCATTTTGCGTTTTGCATAAAGTCTAAGTAAATCGTAAGCAATTGATTCAACGGCTTTTTTAACCTTTGATTTAGTATTCTCCCAATCGTTACCGCCCATACGCGATAATTTTGGTTTTATCGTTCCTGAACCTCTATATCTGCATAACAAGTTAATTTGCTCTGCAGGAATATGTAATTTATCTTTTGACGCGTATTCAATTGTCAAATAGTCTTTCAATTGTCCGTCAATCTCTTGTTGCGTAAGACCTTGATAAATCCCTACACCGTGAATTGAGTGAACAACATATTCTCCAACTTGTATATCATTAATATTTTCAATATATTCTTGTCGTTCTTTGTAGTAATTTTTCTTTTGTGAAGTTACCTCTTTTGAACGCTTATTAAACAATTCTCTATCAGTAAGTACAACAAATTTGCACTCATCAGAAATTGTACCAAACGAGGTTATACCCTCCATAAATCGACAATTAAAAATTCCTTTTTCTGCAAGAATTTCTTTTACACGTTCAGGATAATCCGTTGCAATAAGAACTTCGTAATCTCGTTTTTCAGTGATATAATCGGCAATTCTTTGTAAATTAGCATTAAAATTAACAACTGGCTGAGCGTCGAATTCAATATTAAACGGCAACTCAACATCTAAAAAGTTATTTAAGCCAATTTTTTGAAATCCTGCGATTTCTTTTTCAAATTCGTGTGTTGTTAAATGATTTTTTTCTTTCAACTCGGAAATTAAGGACAATTTTAAATTTTCAGAA
>CAVCIX010000049.1:0-12835 GCA_963602505.1 Anaerovoracaceae bacterium
TTACTATATTAAATATTATAGGCTTAGTTAAAATGCTAACTCCTGCAGAAAAACCGACAAGGTTAATTCCTCTATCGGAATGGGATAACTTCCATAATTATCCTACTGTGGGGGCATTACGACAATATTACTTCCGTAGAGAAACAAACGGTTTTGAATATTGTGTTGTACACGGTGGTGAAAAAGGTACAAGGCTATTAATTGACGAAAACAAATTTTTTGAATGGCAAAACAACCGTAGAAAAAGGGTTGCTTAATATTTATCCATTACAGATGCAAGTAATTCTTCTGTATGCTTGCGTGTAAGGTGAGAGTATAACCTTGTTACGGTCAAAGAAGTTTGCCCTAAGATTTCTGCAATTTCCAATAGAGTTGCCCCATTTTTAGCCAAAATAGATGCCGTTGTATGTCTTATATCGTGTATTCTAAAATTTTTAACATTTGCATCTTTTATTGCCTGTTCTAGCCAACCTTTCATATCTAATAATTTTGCACCGGTTACAGTTGATTTAAAAATATATCCCTCTGTAATGTTGTTTTCTTTTAGATATTCAAAAATTAAATCAATTATATTTTTATCCAGGTGAACGGATCTGTTTGTACCATTTTTAGTGTTGAGATAATAGACACGGCAGTTTTTACGGTCAACATCTTCAACTTTTAAATGCCTTGCCTCATTAAATCTGCCCCCTGTTTTTAATAGAATCATAAAGAATATAAATAATCTTAATGAGTGTTTTAGACAGACTTCTTTTAATTCTTCTATTTCTGCATCAGATAAAAAACGAGGGTCTTTTTTAGGCTTTGGTAGTGTTTTTATTCTGCTCATAGGGTTGTTTTCAAACAATTCCAATTCATCTGTGCCGTATGTAAGGACGGCAGAAATACACATAAGATATTTATTTATCGTATTGTTGCCCCTATTTTTAGTTTTATCACCAACCTTAATTTTTTCAGAAATTAATAATTGTTTACAAGATGTCAGCATTGAACGTGTTAGGTCAGATATTTTAACCTTGCCGATTTTATCAATCCACCAATCATACATACAATTATATTTTTCAAAATGAGAATATCTATGTTTTGCAACATTATCTCTAAAATATATTATTAAATCTTCGACAGTTTTAATATTAGTTTTGTTGTCAATATTTTCAACCTTAAAAGTGCCTTTGTTCATTGCTAATTCGGTTTCTTTTGCCCAAAGTTCAGCCTTTTTCTTTGCATCTTTCGGCTCTGATGCATAGAATGTTTTTCTGATAGGTGCAAAACCTTTTATTCGGATTTCGGCACGATAAACTATTTCATTATTTTTCTTTTTGTACTTTCGGATTGTTGCCATTTTTACGCACTTTTTACGCACTATTTTTGTATAACGTAGTATAATATAGTATATAATATAAAACATAAAAAATCTAAAATCAAGTATTTTTAGTATAAAGAAGTGTACTATATTGTACTCAATTATACGGAAATATCATATCACGGAAACTTAATATCCTCGTGTTTATTTAATGTTCGTCATAATCATGGCGAACTTTTTTTTGGATTGCTTCGCTTCGCTCGCAATGACATGACTACTCACAACTCACTATCCGCTATTTACAACTTGTCTTTGTTTCCCAATTAAGGTCGTCGCATTTCCAGTAATCCATATTGCCATTTTGAATTACCCAAGCAGTAGCATAACCACTAATCCAAACAGGAGTAAAGTCTCCTGTACAAACTTCTGGGTAAAAGGACGGTATTAAATTTTTTGTTTCTCCATCTATATTAAAATCAAACAAATCATTGCCTGCTTGATTTTTTCCTTTATTTGGTCCATCAATATCCACTCTTATTTTAGCAAATATATCAGAATTAAATTGAATATTTCCAAGTCCCAAGGATGAACCATCGGCAAGCATTACCATATAATAATCATCAGATTTCATTATTTCTAAATAATTATCATCCATATCACCCTCTGGGTGAACAAAAGGATTTTCAGAAAAACAACCGTCGCCAAATTCACAGTTCTTTGATATTTTCATAAATTCTATCATACGCTCTGCAAATTTTTTATTTAAAGCTTGATCGTCACTTTCGTCAATTCCTTCAAACCATTCATCTATTGGACCGTAAACTGCCGTTGCTCTGCCGTACGCGTCTTCTAGGTTTGAGTATATTTTCTTAACCTTTGCGACTTTTTCGCGGTCACCTGTTGATTGGTTTAAGTTCGGAATAGTCAACGCCGCAACCACGCCGATAATACCCATTACGACAAGAGTTTCAGCTAAGGTGAAGGCAATTGTTTTCATCAAATATGTCATGCTGAAGCGTCCAACAAACAAAGATTTAATAAAATCGACTATGTTCAGCATCTCAGGTTGGTGAGATCCTGAAACAAGTTCAGGATGACATAATGTTTTTACACTCTCAAAAAATATTTTTATGCAGTCGTGAAAAGTCGCATTACTACTAGGTTCTACCCCCCCCCCGAAGGTTGAGTTCTTTTATTTATAATACTTTCAGCCATGTTCAATTCCTTTTCTATCAGTATAAAATATTTAAATTTTTATTTCAAGACTTAATTGTAAACAATTGTAACAAAGTCCTAAAGTTTACGCTAAAGTATGCCGATATATAGCATGTGATTAGGTAAAAGAAAGTAGAACATTATGCTTACAGTAACGTCAAAATTACAATATGATCAGTGCCGAAGAGAAATAAATCTTTTGGAACTTGAACAGTCTATAAAATCTAGAGAACTTCAAAAAGTTACTAGTAGAATTAGTAATATGAAAGACACATACGGCGAAGAAGCCTGCGAAGGTGTTCAAGAATACCAAGATTTGGTTGCTTATAACTCAGAGCTTGAAGTTAGAAACAAAAGTATTGCAACTGAACTTGAAGTTCTTAACGCAGATATGAAATCATTCCAAAAACTTGAAGAAAATGGCATCAAAGAACAAACTTCCTTCTGGTGCTTCGGTAGTTAATAAATTTATGTACAAATAAAAAAAGGGCGGTTGCGTTTCGCAACCGCCCTTTTTCTTACATATTATTTTGAAGTTTAAATAATTCTACAGTATTTTCCATTAAGCAGGCTATTGTCATCGGTCCAACCCCTTTCGGAACAGGAGTTATATAACTTGCAACCTCTTTAACGTTTTCAAAATCAACGTCGCCTGTGGTTTTATTATTTTCGTCTTTAAATATGCCGACATCAATAACAACTGCGCCCTTTTTAACCATATTTGCGAAAATCATTTTTTTGCCAACTGCTGAGATTAAAATATCCGCAGTTTTCGTAATTTCAGTCAAATTTTCTGTTCTAGAATGACAAATTGTAACTGTCGCATTTTTGTTCAATAACATTACTGCAACAGGCTTTCCAACAATATTTGAGCGACCTACAATCACGGCATGTTTACCATTAACATCAATATTGTATGCTTCTAAAAGCTTCATAATCCCTTTTGGCGTACAAGGATACGCTTTGGGAGTTAAGCCATTCAACAAATTTCCTGTATTTTCAGCAGTAAAGCCATCCACATCTTTTTCAGGTGAAATTGCGTTTATAATATTATCCGCGTTAATATGTTTTGGAAGTGGCAATTGTACTAAAATTGCATTTACTGATTTATCTGCGTTCAAAGATTCCAATTTTTCAACAAGTTCATTTTCCGTGATATCTTCAGCATAGCGAATAACAGTTGATTTCAATCCAATTTGCTCAGCTTTTTTTTGTTTCAAATTAACATAAATCGTACTTGCAGTATTATCGCCAACTTGAATTACAACAAGATGTGGCTTAGCATTTAATTTGCTAACCTCTTTTGCCAACTCATTTGTTAAATTTTCTGCAACTTGTTTTCCGTCAATAATAATCGCCATTATACCCTCTTTTGTGGTAAGTTTAATCTAAAATAGAATTGTTTAATCGCCTCTTGAGCAACTGCTGATTCACGTTGAATTGAATGTTCTTGTAATTCGCTATCAACAGGAATTACACCCAAAACTTCTAGTTCATATTTTTTCAACAATTCAAACATGTGAGTCATTTCTTTGTTTTCAACCTTATTTAAAACAACTCCTAACTGTCCGCCAGCTGCGTATTTTGCCGAAAATTCTTCAATACGTTTTGTCAAATGAATTGAATCTTCTGTCGGATTTGTTACGATAATTGCAGTATCAATATTAACATCAACCAATTGATTTAAGTATTTCAAATCAAATTCGCAGTCAAAAATAACAATATCGTACTGGTTAATAAATTTTTGCAAAGCGTCGTTCATTTGCTTTGTAATTGGGCATCTGCAATCCTTTGACGCAACCAGCCAAGAAACAATAATATCGACATTTTCATCAATAGTTTCAACAATATCTTCTAGCGCCCATTCAATATACTCTTGCTTAGTCATGTTTTCAGGAATACCAGTTTTATACTCGTGTTTTCCGCTTCTAATACCGTAAACAGTGTTTCTGATATCTTTTCCAAAGCTATGACCTAATTCCGCAGCTAAATCGTTATCAAATAACAAAATTGATTTATCTGGGAAATATTCTTGAAATATTCTCAAAAATGCTTTTGTTATTGTTGTTTTACCGCTTCCGCTTTTTCCTGTTATTGCTAAAGTTGTAGTCAATTTTATCCTTTCAATTTGTTTGATAATTCTTTTGTTAACTTAATCGCTTTCTCTGCTAATTCTACACTCAAAGAGCCACAACCGCAAGATGGGCTAATTAGTGAGTTATCATTAACTAAATCCTTGTCTATGCCCTTATTAATCAATAAATTTTTTGCAAGTTCAAATTTTTGTTCAACTTCTTCGATACTTGTATTTGCTAAAGCCTCTTTGTCCAAGGTTGGAACTACGCCCCAAGCGATTTTTCCACCGTTTTCTAAAAATATTTTCAAGTCATCAATGAATAGGCTCATATTTTCAGCATAAGAAAACGCATCAAAATTGATAATATTCATGCCAACCTTCATTGGAATTGACCAATCACATTTTCCACAACAATGAATTGCGCTTAATCCGCCGTTTGCCTTAATCAAATCCGAAATCTCTTTTATAATTTCAATAATTTCTTTTGGCGGAATCGTCACATAAGCAGAAGTGCCTAACTGAGAAAGCGTCGGTTCATCTATAAAAATAATCGGAGTTGTATTAGGTGAAGCCTTTTTAATTTCTTTAATTTGCCACAAAGCTTTTAATGCAAGAGTTTTTACAACCACCTCACGCAAGGTTTCATCATAATACGCGCAACGTCCATCTTTGTCTGTAAGGCTTGTTGCAAGAGTAAAAGGTCCTGTAATTTGAGCCTTTGCATATCTTGGTTTTAATTGAGCAACAACTTCAATAAAACCTTCAAAAGTTTTTGAATAATCTTGTGATAAACCGTATTTATCCAATAATTCTGAATTTATATCGCAAGCAACCTCTTCGTAAGTCAAAAATAAATTTTCTAAATCATCAGAAAATTCTGGGGTTTCAGTATCTAAGTAAACTTTAAAATTTTCATCATCAAAAACAATGCCTGCCATATTACCTAAATATTGTAAAATCATGTCTTCTTTTTTTGCTAATTTTGGCAACTGAGGGCAAAATGGGATTTCGCAATAATAAGTTTTAACAATGTCCATAGCGTCTTTTACACTCGTATGAGGTAACGAGCCAATTGCAAGACATTCGTTTTTTAAGTCTTTATACTTATCCATTCACTATCCCTATTTTTGATATAGTAAGGCGCAAATTTGACTCGGTCAAATTTGCGCCTTCTAAACTATGCTTCTGTTGTTTCTTCAACAACTTCTTCAATTTCTTCTTTTAATACTTCTGAAGCTGTAACGTTTACAGTCAATTCAGTTTTAACTTTTGAAGTTAACTTGATTAACATTGTGTATGAACCAACTTTGTTAATTGGAGCATTTAAAGAAACTGTTTTTCTATCAACTTCGATACCAGCTTTTGCTTGTAATTCTTCGCAAAGTTTTTTAGTTGTGATAGTACCGAATAATTTTCCGCTTTCACCAGCTTTTGCTTGTAATTCTAAAGTACCGAATTTTTCGATTTCAGCAGCTTTTGCAAGAGCTTCTTGGTGTAATTTTTCTTGTTTAGCTTGAATTCTAGCTAAATTGTGTTCTCTGTTTTCCAAAGCACCTTTTGTAGCTAATTCAGCATAATTTTGTGGCAATAAATAATTTCTTGCGTAACCGTCTTTAACTGTTACTAAATCGCCTTGTTCGCCTAAATTTTGAACATCTTTTTTTAATATTACTTGCATTGTTTTCTCCTTTATGTTCTCTTTGTGTATTTATCGTAATAAAAACATGAAAAAAAGTCGAGTAAAATTTTTATTTGTTAACTTCTTTTACATCTATTATCGCAACAGTTTCAACGTGATAAGTATGACAGAACATATCAAAAGGCTGAATACTGTCTATTTTAGCACCTTTTGAGATTAGGTATTTTAAATCTCTCGCTAACGTTGCGGGATTGCAACTTACGTAAATAATTTTGTCAGAAGTCAGTTTTAAAATATTTTCTAACGTTTTTTCAGTCGAACCCTTTCTTGGTGGGTCGATAATTGTCAAATTAAATCTTCTGTTTTTTGTGTTCAATTCTTTTTCAAAGAATTTTTCCGCGTCCATGTTGTGCAATTCTACATTCGAAATTTCATTATTTTTAATAATTTCATCAGCAAGTTGCACCGCTTCTTTGCATTCTTCAACACTTACAACTTTTTTGCAAATATCACTAACCACAATTCCAAAAGTAGTAATTCCAGCGTACGCGTCAAAAACAGTCGGATTTTCAAAGTTGTTTTTTATGTATTCTTTTACATAAGCAAAAATATTCTCAGCACTTTTCGGATTAATTTGGAAGAAGGAATTTGCACCAATCTTGAAAGTTATATCAAGAATTCTTTCTTTTATAAAGTCTTTTCCAACAACCAATTCAGATTTATCGGTCAAAATTAAGTTTGATTTATTTGGATTAAAGTTCAAACAAACGCCTGAAACCTCTTTAAAATTTGAATAAATAGCATTAGCTAAATTTTCGACTTTTGCAAAAGATTTTTTCGCATTAACTACCAAAATCACAAGATTTTTATTTGTTGCGACAGAATGACGAATTACAACATGACGCAAATCGCCAACGTGTTTCTTTTCGTTGTATCCTGTAACGCTTAATTCAAAAGCTTTTTCGCGAACAAAATCAATAATTTTATCGCAAATTTCTGGCTGAATTGGGCAATATTTAATATTCACAATTTCGTGAGATTTTTGCTTGTAATATCCAGCCAAAATCTTTTTAGATACTTTTGTTTGACCAATTGGATACTGAACCTTGCAACGGTATTCCTTTATCGAAGGGCTTGCAACGGTCTTTGGAACATCTATATCTAACCCCGAAATCGAGTGCAAAGCGTCCTTTACAATATCCGTTTTAATTTGCAATTGGTAATCGTAATCAATAAATTGCAACTGACAAGCGCCACAAACCTTTTGCATAGGACAAAATGGAGTTACTCTATGTTCAGAAGGTTTAATAATTTCAACAATTTCAGCATTAGCAAAACTTTTGTTTGCCTTCGTAATTTTAACCTTCAACTCATCTTGAGGACACGCATTTTCGACAAAGACGATTTGTCCGTCAACACGCGCGATACCTAGTCCAAGGTTTGACATTTTTTCAATATTTACAATAAATTCTTCATTTACTTTCATTAAAATGTAAATCCGTCTTCTTTCATACGTCTTACGACTTCTTGAAGTTCTTCAATAGTGCAAACAATTGAAACTCTAACATATCCGTCGCCACATTTACCAAAAGCAGTACCTGGAACCATTACAACGCCTGATTTTGTAAGTAAATCATCACAAAATTCTTCTGCGGTATTATATCTTGCAGGAATTTTTATCCATTGGTAAAAAGTTGCAACAGGAACATTATCAAACTGCCAACCTAATTCTTCTTTAAAAGCTTTTACAAAATAATCAGATTTTTTCTTAATCTCGTTATTTGTCCAAACAATGTATTCATCGCCTTCTTTTGAGTTTAAAACTTTAGAAGCTGCCATTTGAATACATTTGAAAATACCTGAATCAATTGTTGATTTTAATTTTGCGAATTGCGAAACTACTTGTTCATTACCACAAACCCAACCTACACGCCAACCAGTCATAGAGTAAGGTTTTGAAAAGCTATGAAATTCGATTGCAATATCTTTTGCGCCTTCAATTTCCAATATGCTTGAAGGTTTGTTTTTTTCTTCAAAATACATATCAGCGTAAGCTGCATCAGAAATCAAAAGAATTTCGTGTTTTAAACAAAATTCAACAACGTGTTTCAAATAATCCTTGCTACAACAAGCGCCCAAGGGATTGTTTGGATAATTTATAATTAAAGCTTTTACTTTATCCTTGTTATAACCTTCTTTTTGCAAGTTTTCAAAAACTTGTTCCAAGTCAGGAGTATATTTATTTTCAAAAGTCAAAGGAATTGAATAAGATTTTCCGCCTGAAACCTTTACCATTTCAGCATAAGAAGCATAAGATGGGTCAGGAATAAGAATAATATCTTTTTCTTCATCAACCAATGTCGGAGAAATAATTCCTCTTAACAAGTTCGCAATACCTTCTTTTGAACCGATTAAAGAACAAATTTCAGTAGTTTTAATATCAACACCAAAACGGTTTTTCATTCTTGTTTTAACTGCTTCAAGAAAATATTTTTCACCTTTAGGGTTAGAATAAGTATGTGCTGATTTATCGTCCAAAGCCTCTTTCATTGCATCTAAAAGATATTTTGGTGGCATTGATGTAGGTGCACCCATAGCTAACGAAATTGGAGTTCTACCCTTTTGGGTTAGTTCATCCTTCAGTTGTGCCGTTTTTTCTTTTATTTTAAACATTACATAAGTATCAATATTAGCAGTAAATTCATTAAAAAACTGTTTCATATAATATCCTTTATTTGCATGGTTTTAACTCACAAATTATAGCATAAATAACAAAAATAAGATAATATAAAAATATGGGTACAATAAGAGAACGATTAGAAGAATTAGAATTACAAAATTTAAGCCAATACGCGACAAAAAGTAGATATACAGAAGGTCGAAAAAAGCCTGTTGGCGTAGAATGTAATATTAGAACAGAATTTCAACGAGATAGAGATAGAATTATTCACTCTAAATCATTTAGACGTCTAAAACACAAAACACAAGTATTTTTGTCACCGTTTGACGACCACTTTAGAACTCGTTTAACTCACACTCTTGAAGTTTCACAAATTGCAAGAACAATCTCAAGAGCGTTGGCGCTTAACGAAGATTTAACCGAAGCAATCGCGCTTGGTCACGACTTAGGACACACTCCTTTCGGACATTGTGGTGAAGGTGTTTTAAATCATCTTGTAAAAAATGGATTTAGACACAACGAACAAAGTGTTAGAGTTGTAGAAACACTTGAAAACTTAAATCTTTGCAAAGAAACAATTGACGGAATTTACACTCACTCTTGGGGTTTAACTCCTAAAACTTGCGAGGCTCAAGTAGTTCAGCTTGCAGATAAAATTGCATATATCAATCACGATATTGACGATTCTATCAGGGCTGGAATTATTGCCGAAGAAGACCTTCCACAAGAGTGCCAAGATTATTTTACTTCTGACCAAAAACAACGTCTAAGTAAAATGATTAACGACATTATTTCAAATTCGGTAGACTCACCTAAAATCTCAATGAGTGACGAATGTTGGCACTACACAACTCTTTTGAGAGAGTGGATGTTCCAAAATGTTTATACTGATTCACCTGCAAAACTTGAGGAAAAGAAGACCGCAAGAATTGTTTGTGAATTATACAAATACTACACTGAGTTTTTACAAAATCAAATTGAGCACGAAAAAATTGAACAAATCGTCGTTGATTACATTTCTGGAATGACAGACCAATACGCAATTGAGAAGTTCAAGGAATTGTTCATTCCAAATCCAATTCAAGCCGTAAACAAGGACGAAGCAATTTTCAGACTAATAAAAAAGAACTGCTATTAAAAAGCAGTTCTTTTTGTTTTTATAACCTTTTAAGTTTATTCATCTTTTTTAGGTGGATTTTCGTTGTATTCTGCCAAACCAACTTGGTTTCTACCGTGTTCTTTTGCGTAATACAAACCTTGGTCTGCGATTTCAATAATTTGTTGAGGAGTTTCACCGTCTTGAGGGAAGGTTGAAACGCCAACACTGATTGTTACGTGAACTGTTTGAGTTGCGCTCAATTTGAATACTCTTTCAGATACTGCTGAGCAAACTCTTTCAGCTTTTTTCATAGCTTCTTCTTTGTCTGTGTTTGTAAGAATAATGCTCATTTCTTCACCACCGTATCTGCAAACGATATCAGTTGCACGAGAATTATTTTTCAAGGTTTGAGCAACTTGTTTCAATACTGCGTCGCCTGCTTGGTGACCGTATGTATCGTTAAATGATTTAAAGTGGTCAATATCTACGATAATCATTGAGAATTCTGAATTATAACGTTGACAGTTTGCAATTTGCATTCTCATTTGGTCTTGGAAATATCTGTGGTTGTACAATTCAGTCAAACCGTCAGTAGTTGCCAATTTATATTGATGTTCAAAGTCGCGAGATTTAATCACATACTTAACAATATAAGCAATTACGAAAATCGCAATAACTGTAATCACTGGAACAACAATATCTAGCCATAAGTTGCCAAATAACATTACAAAATATGTAAGTAAAGAATAGCCAACCGCAGTGACAATCGCAGTTGAAACGGCAATTACTGTTGAATTAGTTCTTAGAACAACAGTACCTACGATTAAAGCTAAAATTACAGTCCATAAAACGTTTGTAGCTGGCGTTGCTTTCTTAATAAAGTTATTATCCATAAAATTGTTTACGAAAGTAGCGTAAATTTCTACTCCTGGGTAAGTTTCACCAGCGCCAGTAATTGGAATACTTTTTACATCAGCTAAACTTGTTGCAGTTGTACCAACAAACACAATTTTATTGCTGAAATCATATTGTTCTTTAATTTGTTCGCCATTCATCAACATAACAAGTTTGTACAATGGAATATGTTCGTAAGTTTCACCAGAATGACCGTACCAGTTTAAAATTAAACCACCGTCGCTATTCATTGGTAATTTTTTATTACCAACTAAAACATTAGAATTTTTATCAATTGTAACTGCGTTATAAGGTTTTTTGTCTAATTTTGATTGGTAATTTAAAGCAGTTAAGAATGCTAAATTTGGATAAAATCCGTTTTGATATTTAACAACTGCTGGAAATTCTCTAACGATACCGTCAGAAGAACGAACAATATTTAAAATACCGATTTTTGTATTGCTATTAATAATTTGAGATAAAATAGGTCTGCAATTTGTGAAAGTTAAGTTTTGGAAATCAACTTTTGACTTGTTATCAACGGTCAATTGCAATCTTGCAGGTAAATTAGCTGGTTGACGAACTTCGTAAGCCATATCGTCAAAGTTCATACCAGTTAAAATATTATCATATTTATTCATTGTAGATGCTAACTTGTCATCAGCACCAGTGTTGCTTTTCAAAGATGATACAAACATCAAATCAAACGAGATTGATGCCGGATTTTGTTGTTCAATAAAATCAATCAAATCCGCATAAACAGTTCTTGGTAAAGGCCATTCACCGTATTTGTTAGTTAAATATTCAAAACTTGCGTCATCAATTGTTACTAAAACAATGTCCTTGCTTGGTTTCTTAATTCTGTTATTAACCAACATAACCTGTCTTGAATCGAAAGTTTTGTTTTCTGTTTTTACAATAAAATCACTAAAATTAATAGTTCTAGCAATTAAAACGATGATTGTAACTACAATAACTAACGCCAAAACGGCTAATAATGCGTGTAAAGGTTTAACCTTTTTGATAAAATTTTTAAACATATTTCCTCATCAATTATACTAATTATTTTTTATCAGTATAATTGACATTGGCATTTTTTGCAAGAAATAATTTATTTTTCATCTTTTTTGCTAACAAAGCATTATTTAATTTTAAAACATCAGTTGTGTGAGATAACTCATCAGGTTTTTGCAAATAATTAATTAAGCATTCTTCGTGTATATTCATTTTCCCTCTCTCTTACATAGCTATTAAAACAAATTAGCATGCCCAATTCATCATCCAAAAGGTGAATAAGCATGGTCTAGACCCTCAGCTAGATATATGAAATTTTTGTAAAATTATATTTAAGATTTTAATAAAAAGGATAGTAAAGTTTTGAAAATGTGTTAAAATGTGTATATGGATATGTCGTCATCAACAGAATTTAATTCTGCCGTAAATAATCTATTAAATGTAAATTCAACCGCATCTCTTGCAAAAACTACTGCACAAGAGATGATTAAGGATGCAAAAAAATACGGTACGATTACAAAAGATTCGCCTGACTATAAAGAGGAAATGGATTACAACAGTGATGGCGAAATTACTATTAGCGAAAAGTTGCGTTATTACACCGAACAAACTGCGCAACAAATCACAGAAAAATTACAAACCCCTAGCAAAGATTTATCAAATTTAACTCAAAAAGATTATGAAAGCGTTGGTATGAGCGGATACTACCAAGCTCAAATGAACTTGAACTTTTCAAAAGCTCTAACCGCTTATGCAAGATTAAACCAAAGTTCAAATTACAATAATTTCACAATAAAAATTTAATCTTTAAAATATTTAAGTTTTAACCAAAAAAAAAAAGGACCTTCTCAGAGGTCCTTTTGATTTACACACATAAAATTTACTACTTATTTTCCCTAAACACTAAACTTACT